>JAYSZD010000569.1:0-3712 GCA_043738185.1 Hymenobacter sp.
GCGGTGCTGCTGCGGGCGATGCAGTATGCCACCGAGTTCGGGATGTTTTTTGCCAGCCACTGCGAGGTGCCGGAGCTGGCCGGACCGCGCGCGCTCAACGAAGGGGTGATGAGTTACCGGCTCGGTATCAAAGGCTCGCCGGCTTGCGCTGAGGAAATCATCATCGACCGCGACATTCGCCTGGCTCACGCAGCGGGCGCGCATGTTCATATCCAACACGTTTCCAGCAAGATGGGCATGGAAACCATTCGTTGGTGGAAATCGCGCGGCGATGTAAAAGTCACGGCGGAAGTGACTCCGCATCACCTCTTATTCACCGAGGAGCACATCGGCGATTACGATACGAACTATAAGATGAACCCGCCGCTGCGGACGCAGGCCGATTGTGATGCGCTGCTCGAAGGACTCATCGAAGGGGTATTCGACCTGATTTCCACGGACCATGCGCCGCACACGCCGTATGAAAAAGCCCAGGATTTCATCAGTGCGCCCAATGGCATCACTGGCCTGGACACGGCGCTTGTCTCGCTCTATCACTACTTCGTGAGGTCCGAAAAATTCGGGTGGGACGTGATGGTGAAGCGTTATTCGGCGGAGCCCCGCCGCCTGATGGGCCTGCCGGTCGCCACCATCGAAGTCGGCCAAAAGGCCGAGTGCCTCTTATTCGATACCGAAGCGGAAACCACCTTCACGCGGGAATTCATGAAATCCAAATCCCACAACACGCCCTTCCTCGACCAAACGTTGAAAGGCTCGGTAGACTTGGTGATTTTAGGTACGGAAATCCTACTGGAGCGCTAAGAGCGAAGTGCCTAATCACACACAAAAAATATCATGCTTTGACAAGCTCAGCATGACGACCAAGTAATTTCAATGACTACTTCTTCCCCATCTGATACCCCCAAGCCGCTTATTGGCGTTGTCATGGGCTCCAGCAGCGACTGGGACACCATGCAGCACGCCGTGCAGATGCTCGCGCACTTTGGGGTGGCCCATGAAGCGCGCGTAGTGTCGGCCCACCGCATGCCCGACGACCTGTTTGCCTACGCCGAACAAGCTGGACCACGCGGCTTGCAGGCCATTATTGCCGGCGCGGGCGGTGCCGCCCACCTGCCGGGCATGATGGCCGCCAAGACCACGGTGCCCGTGCTGGGGGTGCCGGTGGCCAGCCGCCATTTGCAGGGGGTTGATTCGCTGCACAGCATCGTTCAAATGCCCAAAGGAGTGCCCGTGGCCACGTTTGCCATTGGCAACGCGGGAGCGGCGAATGCCGCACTGTTTGCCGTGAGTATGCTGGCCCTGCACGACCCAAACCTGGCGGCCAAGCTGCTGGCGTTTCGCGCCGAACAAACCGAAGCCGCCCGCGCCATGACCCTGCCGCCGCTATGAGTACCGAACTTCATCGTGCCCCGACGCCCCTGATTTTACCGGGCAGTGCGGATGCCGTCGGCCAACTGGCTACCCTGGGGGTGCTGGGCGGTGGCCAGCTGGGCCTCATGTTCGTGCACGCCGCCCAGCGCCTGGGCTACCGCACCGCCGTGCTGGAGCCTGACGCGCAAAGCCCGGCTGGCTTGGTAAGCCACCACCACATCCAGACCGCCTATGACGACCCAACCGGACTGGCACAGCTGGCCCACCTCTGTCAGGCCATCACCACCGAGTTTGAAAATGTGCCCGCCCAGGTCCTGCAAACGCTGGCCCTGACGCGGCCCGTGGTGCCGGGCGCGGCGGCCGTGGGCATTGCCCAAAACCGCATCGCGGAAAAGGCCCTGTTCGCGGCCTGCGCCGATAAATCGGGGGTGAGCTGCGCGCCTTACGCCGTGCTCGAAACCCCGACCCAGCTCCAAGCTATTCAAAACGAACGGACCGATTTGCTGCCCGGCATCCTAAAAACTGCGCGCCTCGGCTACGACGGCAAGGGCCAGGTGCGCGTGCAGACCGCCAGTGAGCTGGCCGCCGCCTGGGCAGCGCTGGGCAGCACCGCCTGCGTGCTGGAAAAGCGGCTGCCGTTAGTCGCCGAGTGCTCGGTGCTGGTGGCGCGCGGCCACGACGGGCAGGTCGTCAGCTTCGCGCCGCAGCGTAACGTGCACGTAAATGGCATTCTGGCAGCGACCCACGCCTACGAAGGAACTATGCCGCCCGCCCTGGCCACCCGGGCCACCCGGGCCCGCAACGCGGCTGTTGCCATCGCGCAGCACATCGGCTACGTCGGGGTGCTGTGCGTCGAGTTTTTCGTGGTAGACGACGGCAGCGAGCACGGCAGCCTGGTGGTGAACGAAATGGCCCCGCGCCCGCACAACAGCGGCCACTACACCCTGGACGCCTGCGACGTGTCGCAGTTCGACCTGCAGGTTCGTGCCCTGGCGGGCTTACCCCTGCCGGAGCCGCGCCAGCATTCCCCGGCCATCATGCTCAACCTGCTGGGCGAGGTGTGGTTTGACGCCAGCGGTCAACGACACGAGCCCGACTGGTCCGCCGTGCTGCGCCTGCCGGGCTCGCACCTGCACCTGTATGGGAAGTCGGACGCCCGCCCCGGCCGCAAAATGGGCCACCTGACCATCACCGGCCCGGATGTCGCCAGTGTTAAAACCGTGGCGCGCCGCGCCGCTGATTTGCTCAGGCTGCCGGGGCTGGACGACATTTAAGAAGATGTTTTTACATCAAACGGTCATGCTGAGCGGAGCGGAGCGAAGTCGGAGCATCTCTACCGCGTAAATAATCCATGACAAACAATAATTGACTTATTGCTGCAGTAGAAATGCTTCGACTACGGCTTCGACTACGCTCAGCATGACCGTTCTTTTGATTTCTGACACCTAAAACATGACCCAACCAGTAACCCTAACCCTCTCCGACGGCACCGCCATCACCGGCGAATCCTTCGGAGCGTTCACCTCCACCGCGGGCGAAGTCGTGTTCAGCACGGCAATGACCGGCTACCCCGAAAACCTCACTGACCCGTCTTTCGCCGGCCAGATTCTGGTGCTCACCACCCCGATGGTGGGCAACTACGGCGTGCCCGGCGAGGAGCTGTACGAATCGATTTCGAAGATATTCGAGTCCGACAAAATCCACATTGCCGGGCTGGTGGTGAGCTACTACTCTGAGGAGCACAGCCACTGGCACGCCGCCAAAAGCCTCGGCGACTGGCTCAAGGAGTACAACATCCCCGGCATTTTTGGCGTCGATACCCGCATGCTCACCAAGAAGCTGCGCGAAGAAGGCGCGATGCTGGGCAAAATCGTGGCCGACACCGACGTGCCCCTGCACGACCCCAACCTCGACAACCTGGTAGCGCAGGTGAGCCCGACCGGCGTGCAGCACTACGGTAATGGCCGGCACAAAATCGTGCTCGTGGACTGCGGCACCAAAACCAACATCATTCGCTGCTTCCTGGAGCGCGACGTGGAGCTGATTCGGGTGCCCTGGGACTACGACTTCACCCAACTCGACTACGACGGCTTGTTCCTGAGCAATGGCCCCGGCGACCCCAAAATGTGCGAGCCGACCATCCAGCACCTGCAAAAAGCCCTGCAACAGGACCGGCCCATTTTCGGCATCTGCCTGGGCAGCCAGCTCATGGGCCTGGCGGCCGGCGGCGACACCTTCAAGCTGAAATACGGCCACCGCAGCCACAACCAGCCCGTGAAGCTCACCGGCACCCAGCGCTGCTACATCACCAGCCAGAACCACGGCTTCGCGGTGGACCCCG
>JAYSZD010000570.1:0-3711 GCA_043738185.1 Hymenobacter sp.
GCCCAGATATCGCGGTAGTGCGTGCCCAGGAAAAACCGCCACACAGCGCCCCGGTCGTACTCGGGGCCAGCCGCTAAGCGCACAGTGGCCGATTCGGGCACCCATTGAGTGGGGACATTTCGGGCGGCTTGCTGGCCACCGCAAGCCATTGGCAGCAGGGCAAAGGCACAAATCAGACCTTGCCATAGGCCGCCTCTTCTACTTAATAACCTAGACATAGCCAATAATTTTATCGAGGACACTGCAGCCCATACCTGCTTGCTGGCGGGAGCATTGCCCCTGGCTATACCGCAAATGAGTGGCGAATGGTTGTAGAGTCGTTATTGGCCTTGGTCGACTTTTGGCAAGAATTTGCGTTAGAAGCACAAACATGCTCCCCTATTCCTTCGGATGCCTCCATTCTCCATTCAGCCGCCGGCTTCTCGTTTTTGCTTTTTACTAGCCCTGGGGATGGCAGCTAGCGGCTGCGCCCGGCACGATTTTTTTCAGCCCGACGCCCGCGTGGGGCCCGGCAGTGCTGCCCCCCTGCCCGCTGCCGCCGATAGTGTGCTGACCGTGGCAGGCCGCCAGTACGCACGGCACTCCAAATTGTACCAGTTTTTTTGGGGGCATCATTACCGGCCCGTTTGGGCCGCGCCTGCCATGGCGCCGGTGCTCAAGCTGGCCACTGTCGTACCCGGTGGCCTGAAAGCCGGCAAGGCCGGCGGCGGCTACCAAAGCATCAGCATGACACTGGAAGGAACCCAGAAACGCGAGTACGCGCTGCGGGCCCTGGATAAAAACCCCGTTAAAACGCTACCTAAATTCCTACAGAATAGCTTTTTGCTGAATGCGGTGCGCGACGCCACCTCGGCGGCGCTGCCGTATGGTGCCATCACGGTGCCACCGCTGGCCCAGGCGGCCGGCGTGGCGCACAACCGGCCGCGCCTGGTGTACGTGCGCAAGGACGAAACCGGTCTGGACGAAATGTCGGAACGATTTCAGGGCAAAGTGGCCCTGCTGGAGGAAAAGTATGAGGCCCTGGCCTCGCGCACACCCGACCTGGCGGGCGCCACTAACTTCAAGGGCGGCGAATCGATGCTGGAAGAGGTGTATGCCGACCCGGCCCACACCATCGACGAGCCCGCTTTTCTGCGGGCGCGCCTGCTGGACGTGTGGCTCGGCGACTGGGACCGCCACGAGGGCCAATGGGACTGGGCCGAATTTAACAAGCCCGATGGCCGCGTGCGCTACCAGGGCATTCCCAAAGACCGGGACCAAGTGTATTTTCGGTTCGACGACGGCCTGATTCCCTGGCTGGTGAGCCGGCCGTTTTTTCTTCCCCGGTTCCAGACGTTCAAGCCCGAATATGAAAATGTGGCGGGACTGGTGCAGCAAGGCGACTTTATTGACCAGCGCGGCCTGCGGCAAATGACCCGCGCCGACTTCCGCCGCACGGCGGCCGACTTGCAGCGCCGCCTGCCCGATTCGCTCATTGCGCGGGCCCTGCGCCGCCTGCCACCGGCCGTGTACGCCCTCGAAGGCCCCGCCCTAGACCGCGCACTCCGGGCCCGCCGCGAAGCCCTGCCCCAGGCCGCCGAAGACTTCTACCTCTCGCTGGCCCGCCGGCCCGTGGTGGGCGGCACCGCCCGGGCCGAGCGGTTTGTGGTGCACCGCTACGCTGATTCCACCACGGTGAACGTGTTTTCCATATCCGGCAGTAAACCCGCCCAGCAGGATTCGCTGCAGTTCCGGCGCACCTACTTCACCACCGAAACCCGCGAGCTCAGCTTGGAAGCACTGCAAGGAAACGACGTATTCGAGCTGCGAAGCAGCGGCGAAGGCCGGCCAATTCGGCTGCGTTTGCACGGCGGCGCCGGTCAGGACCGGCTACGCCTGCAAGGCCCCGGCACCCGGCTCAAACTTTACGACGAAGCTTCTGATTTGACCGCGCCCAACGCTCCGAGGCCCCGGTCACCCAGCAAGAACCACCTCCCCTACAACCGCACCCTCGACACGAAGGGCCGCTGAAATTGATGAAGCTGTTTGGACAGCGAAAAACTTTTTCGTGCTGAGCTTGCCCGTTTCTTGCCGCTTACAACCGAAAAGAGTACGCGGCGACAAAGCGACGGCTACACCTCGGTCAGCATCCGCAGCACCAGTCGTTCCACGGGGGTGAGCAGGTCGCCGGGGGCGGCTTCGGCGTCGTGCTTGCGCAGGTAGTCAATGAGCTGGCCGGATTTGAATAACGCCACAACCTGCGGGTGAATGTAGTATTTGGAGCAGACAGTGGGCGTGTTGCCCAGGCCGGTGGCAACTTCTTTCACGGCTTTTTTCACCACTTTTTCTGGGGCCAGCTCGGGTTCTGCGTGCAGCACGGCTTCCAGGCATTGCACCATTTTCACGGTGCCGCCCCAGGTGCGGAAATCCTTGGCCGACAGGGCCAGACCCGTGTGGCGCTGCAGGTACTCGTTCACGTCGCCCGATTCCAGGGCGTGGCGCTGGCCATCGCGGGTGTAGTATTGAAAGAGGTGCTGGCCCGGGATTTCCTTGCACTTGCGCACCAGCCGGGCCAGGCGGACATCGTGCAGGGTCACGTCGTGCGGCACCCCTTTTTTACCCACGAAACTGAAATTCACATCGGCTCCTTCAATGGCCACATGCTGGTCGCGCAGGGTGGTCAGGCCGTAGCTCTTGTTCTTTTTGGCGTATTCCTTGTTACCCACGCGGATGAAGGACTGGTCCATCAAACTCAGCACCAGGGCTATTACTTTCTCGCGGTCCAGAGCCGGACGGCGCAGGTCTTTGCTGAATTGCTCGCGCAGCGCCGCCAGCTGCTCGCCAAAGGTGCGTAGCCGGGAAAATTTGGTCAGGCTCCGCATTTCGTCCCAGGCGGGGTGGTAGCGGTACTGCTTGCGGCCCAGGCTGTCGCGCCCCGTCACCTGCAAATGCGCGGTAGGCGAGGGAGAAATCCAGACGTCGGTCCAAGCTGGTGGCACTACGAAGCCGGCGATGCGGTCCAGCGTTTTGGCATCCGTAATTTTCTGGCCTTTCGCGTCGTGGTAGGTGAAATTTCCGGCCCGCGTGATTTTCCGGGCGATGCCCGGGCCCTGGTCGGTGGCGTAGCGCAGGCCCGCCATCTGAGCCTGGCGGGCGGGGTCTTTGTACACTACATGGGCCTCTTCCTGAGGCATGAGGGTCTTCTTTTTGGTTTTGGAGCGGGGGGCGGCGGCAGTGGACATAGAGCGGTAAAAAGAGCCCCGAAAGGTGGGCATTGGCGTATTACGCAAGCCGCGCGCGGGCGGCCATATTCCGCGGTTGCCCCGCCCCGGCCGTAGGTTTGCCCCATGAAGCCGCTCGCTGCCCTTGCCTCCTTCCTCGAATGGACCGACCACTTCCTCACCCGGTCCCGGGCGCGGACGGGCCGGCTCCGCCCCCTCCAGCTCGACGCATACCGGAGCTACGGCACGGCTGCGAAGTTTTACATCAAAGGCCGCCTGCTGGCCGAACGCGGACTGGGCACCCAAACCGCTACCGACTCGCGCTGGCGCAATTTCCAGGGCATGGTGCGCCGCTTCAACAGCCGGGAAGTGGCCGGGGCCGACCTCGTGGCCGAGTTGCCCGACGGCAGCCAACACCTCGTCACCACCGACGACGAAGGCTACTTTACGCTCATCATCGAGCCCCAGGCCCTGCCCGCTCCCGTGGCTTACCTCTGGTATCCGGTGCCGG
>JAYSZD010000571.1:0-1527 GCA_043738185.1 Hymenobacter sp.
CTAGGGGGTGAGGTGAACGCCAGAACAGCCGCTTTGCACAAAGCTAGTGAGTGCGATTGTATAACCAAAATCGATTTTGTTTATAACTTTATAAGCTGAAATTATATCAGTTCGCTATCTGACTCATATGAATCTACAACAACTGGGCTACCTCGTGGCGCTCGATACCCACCGCCAGTTCGGCCTGGCCGCCGAAAAAAGCTTCGTAAGCCAGCCTGCGCTCAGTGTGCAGGTACAAAAGCTGGAAGAGGAGCTGGGCGTGCTGCTGTTCGACCGCACCCAGCGCGGGGCCGAACCCACGGCCATCGGGGCCCAGGTGATTGACCAAGCCCGGCGCGTACTTCACGAGGCCCAGCAGCTGCGCGAAATAGTGCAGGCCGCCAAGGGCGAAGTAGTGGGCGACCTGCGCCTGGGCGTCATCTCCACGCTGGCCCCGTATCTGGTGCCACGCTTCCTGGTAGCCCTCACCACGGCTTACCCCAACCTGCGCGTCCACATCGAGGAGCTGCGCTCGGAAGAAATCATGCAGCGGCTCAAGGACTACCGACTCGATGTGGGCCTGCTGGTCACGCCGCTCGACGACCGGCTGCTGCACGAGCTGCCCCTGCTCGACGAGCCCTTCCTGCTGCTGGCCTCCGAGAGCCACCCGTTGGCCACCGCCGAAACCGTGCGCCCCGCCGACCTTGCCAGTCCCGGTCTCTGGCTGATGCAGGAAGGCCACTGCTTCCGCAACCAGGTCCTGAATCTGTGCGGCCGCACCGCCTCCACCGGTGCGGTGGCCTACGAAAGCGGCTCCATCGAAACGCTAAAGGAGCTGGTGCGCCACCACTACGGCTACACGCTGGTACCCGAGCTGGCCGTACTGAACGAAGTGGATACCAACCCACTCCTCAAGCGCTTTGTGGCACCCGCTCCGGTGCGCGAGGTGAGCCTGGTGGTGCACCACGGCTTCGTGCGCACCACGCTACTCACCGCATTGCGGGAGTTGATTCTGGCCAGCGTGCCCGCCCGGTTGCGGGCGGGGAAGGCGGGGGCGAGGGTGCGGTGGCGGTGACGGGTGAAACAGAAAATTGCTGGCAGGTCCTTTCCCGTAAAAAACCATAAATTTGATAGGGGGCAGGAGGCGAGATAATAGCACTTTCCCAAATAATTATGGCTACTCTCACTAAATACGCAAGTTTCGAGGCGCTGAAACGAGCTGCAAATGCTACATTATCCGCCGCAGCCGACAAGCAGAAGCTGGATTCAGAAGCCCGCCAGGCGGCCAGCATTCTCGTAACACTTCGGCTACAGCAGCAACAGAAAGATGCTCGCAAGTAATAAGTTGATTGAGAGCCTAACCAATGTTGGCCGGACGCTGAATAACCGCCACGTCGACTACCTGATTGTTGGTGGTACGGCGGTGGCTTACTATGGCTATTTCAGACATTAGACTTGTTCCTCAATTAAACTTCTCAAAACCGTCTGTCATCATATGTTTGTGGTGGCACTCCAACGGGCCACGCCGTCGTAGGTCATCGGTCTGTA
>JAYSZD010000572.1:0-9785 GCA_043738185.1 Hymenobacter sp.
AGACGTCGCAACAAATTTCGCCCTACTTTCTCCTACGTCCTACCTTTGCCCGGAATAAACTCCGCGCAAGATGCCCGCATACCGCCCCGAAGAGATTGAAAAGAAGTGGCAGGCCCACTGGAAACAGCACCACACGTTCCAGGCCCACAACCACTCGGATAAGCCCAAGTACTACGTGCTCGACATGTTCCCCTACCCCTCCGGGGCGGGCCTGCACGTGGGGCACCCGCTGGGCTACATTGCCTCCGATATCGTGACGCGCTACAAGCGCCTGCGCGGCTTCAACGTGCTGCATCCCATGGGCTTCGACTCGTTTGGCCTGCCCGCCGAGCAGTACGCCATCCAGACCGGCCAGCACCCCGCTCTCACCACCGATAAGAACATTGAAACCTATGTGCAGCAGCTCAGCAGCCTCGGTTTCAGCTACGACTGGAGCCGGGAAGTGCGCACTTCCGACGCCTCCTACTACAAGTGGACGCAGTGGATTTTTCTCAAGCTGTTCAACTCCTGGTACAACCTCGACACCGACCGCGCCGAGCCGCTGACGGACCTCACAGCCCGCTTTGCCGCCAGCGGCAGCGAGGGCATCCGCGCCGCCGGCGATGACGGCGACCGCCTCAGCTTCTCGGCCGGCCAGTGGGCGTTGTTCTCCGAAAAGCAGAAGCTGGCCGCCGTGCTCCCCTACCGCCTCGCCTACCAGCAGGACACGTCCGTGAACTGGTGCCCCGGCCTGGGCACAGTTTTGAGCAACGATGAAGTGAAGGACGGCCTATCGGAGCGCGGCGGTTTCCCCGTCGAGCGCCGCCTCATGCCGCAGTGGAACCTGCGCATCACCGCCTACGCCGACCGCCTCCTAGCCGGCCTCGACCAACTCGACTGGCCCGATGCCGTGAAGGAGATGCAGCGCAACTGGATTGGCAAGAGCATCGGGGCCGAAGTAACGTTCCCGGTGATGACGGCGGAAGCCGCAGCCAGCCTGACGGAAACCCGCGCCGGGGCAACGGAAACCCGCGCCGGGGCGACGGAAGACCGCGCCGGGGCAACGGAAGACCGCGCCGGGGCCGCGGAAGACCGCGCCGGGGAAACGGAAGACCGCGCCGGGGCCGCGGAAGACCGCGCCGGGGCCGCGGAAACCTTCGCCGGGCCGGCCGTGAAAGTCTACACCACCCGCGTCGATACCATCTACGGGGCCACGTTCCTGGTGCTGGCGCCGGAGCATGAGCTGGTGGACCAGCTGACCACGCCCGAGCAGCGCGCGGCCGTGGACGAGTACATCGCCGCCACCAAGCGCCGCTCGGAGCGCGACCGCATGACCGATGTGAAGGCCGTGTCCGGCGTGTTCACCGGCGCCTACGCCCTGAACCCGGTAAACAACGAGCCCGTGCAAATCTGGCTGGCCGACTACGTGCTGGCCGGCTACGGCACCGGCGCCGTAATGGCCGTGCCCAGCGGCGACCAGCGCGACTGGCTGTTCGCCACGCATTTCGGCCTGCCCATCCCCGCCATTTCCGATGCCCAAAAGGACATCGACCAGCAGGCCGACCCCACCAAGGAAGGCCGCTACATCAATTCCGGCATCATCAACGGCCTCACCTACAAGGAGGCCACGCCGAAGCTCATCGCCTTTCTCGAAGACAAGGGCCTGGGCAAAGGCAAGGTAAATTTCCGCCAGCGCGACGCCATTTTCGGCCGCCAGCGCTATTGGGGCGAGCCCATTCCGATTTACTACAAGGACGGTACCGCCTACGGCATCGCCGAAAGCGACCTGCCGCTGGTGCTGCCCGAAATCGACGAGTACAAGCCCACCGAAACCGGCGAGCCGCCCCTGGGCCGCGCCACCAACTGGCTCTACAAGGACAAATACCCCTACGAGCTGAGCACCATGCCCGGCTGGGCGGGCTCGTCGTGGTACTACCTCCGCTACATGGACCCCACCAACGAAGCCCGCTTCGTATCGGAAGAAGCTGAGCAATACTGGGGCACCGTGGACCTCTACATGGGCGGGGCCGAGCACGCCACTGGCCATCTCCTGTATGCCCGCTTCTGGTATTTGTTTCTAAAGGACCTGGGCCTCGTGAGCAACAACGAGCCGTTCCAGAAGCTGATTAATCAGGGGATGATTCTGGGGGTGTCACAAAGAGTACACAAAATCCACAATTATTGGGGACGTGTCGAGGATGGAGAAACTGTTAAAGGAAAAGCGAATTCTGATTTTTCATTCAGTACAATTAAGCTTCGGAAAGGCAATCAGGAATTTGAATTCAAACTCGAAAAGCCAACGACGGAGCTTTACGTAAGTCAAAATGCTAAATCATATTTTGATAAATCTGAATTCCATAAAAGCTACGATAATGAAGAGCAGAACTTAGCTGAATATTTCAAGAATTTCAATGAGTATGGAAAAATCCACCAGGATATTTCTGTTCCGATTGAATACGCACCAGAATCAAAACTCAATGTGACTGAATTCTTGCCATGGGCAACTCAGTTCTTTGGACGTGACGCTTCAGATGCTGCTTTTGTAACTGAAGGCGGAGTTTGGCAGAACGGAATATTTTATGCGTTTGAGCAAGATGGTTCGCGCGACGTAACGACTGAACCAGTCGTTGAAAAGATGTCAAAGTCAAAGCGAAATGTTGTTAATCCAGATGTTCTAATTGAACGCTACGGAACAGACGCATTGCGCCTTTACGAAATGTTCCTCGGCCCGCTGGAACAATACAAGCCCTGGAACACCAGTGGTATCAGCGGCGTGAGCAGCTTCCTCAAGAAGCTCTGGCGTCTCTTCCACCCCGAAGACGGCACCCTCGCAATCACCGACGAGGCGGCCACGCCCGCCGAGCTCAAGGTGCTGCACCGCGCCATACAGAAGGTGCAGGAAGACATCGAGAAGTTCAGCTTCAACACCTCCGTCAGCCTATTCATGATTACCGTGAACGAGCTCACGGCCCTCAAGTGCCACAAGCGCGCCATCCTGGAGCCGCTGGTGCTGCTGGTTTCCCCGTACGCCCCGCACCTGGCCGAGGAGCTGTGGCAGGAACTGGGCCACGCGGCCGGCAGCATCAGCCACGCCGGCTACCCGGAGTTCCGCGAAGAATTTCTGGTGGAGGACGTGGTGACTTATCCCCTGGCCATCAACGGCAAAGTGCGCGAGCAGATGCAGTTCGCCGCCGCCGCCACCGCCGCCGAGATTGAAACCGCCGTACTGGCCTCCGATTTCCTCGCCAAGCACGGCGAGGGCAAACCGGCCAAGAAGGTGATTGTGGTGCCCGGCCGCATGGTGAACGTGGTGCTGTAATTTTTGGGATTTATTGCCAAGTAAAAGGCCCGCTGCGATTGCAGCGGGCCTTTTGGCTTTTAGAGCAGGTCGTTACCCTTCAGTAAGTTGTCGCGCTCATTATCTGAAATGGAATGCTTTTCCGACTTATCGTAAATCGCCAGCAGAAAGACTTGTTCACCTACGATTTTCACGCAAGTGATGATGCGAGCACGATAAAGCGGCTTGACAAACTGCGGCATTTGCCACAACCGCTGCAATTTCATGCTCCGCCCGCATCTTTGTGCTTAACACCCAACTCACTTTCCGACTGTAGTCCTAATGCGTATTTCAACTTTTGTCGCTGGCCTGCGAGTCAGTAGCTGCTGGATACTCCTGCTGCTCAGCCTCACCGCCCGCGCCCAGGCGCCCGCCGACGCCACCGGCCCGCTGCTCACGCCCGAGCAGTTCCTCGGTTACCGGCTGGGCGCGCAGTTTACGCCGCACGCCGAGCTGCTGCGCTACGTGGCCCACATCACGGCCCACACGCCCGGCCGCATGAAGCTGGTGCGCTACGGCAGCACCTACGAGCAGCGCCCGCTGGAAGTGGTGCAGATTGCCAGCCCCGAAACCTTCGGCCGGCTCGAAGACGTGCGCCGCAATAATCTGCGCCTTGCGGGAATTGAAAGCGGCGCGGGCCGAGTGCAGGAGCCGAGCGTGTGCTGGCTGAGCTACAACGTGCACGGCAACGAGGCCGTGAGCTCCGAAGCCGTGATGCAGGTGCTCTACGACCTGGCCAACCCCCAGGACCAGCAGATGCAGGACTGGCTTAAAAACACCGTCGTCATCGTGGACCCCTGCATCAATCCCGACGGCCACGACCGGTACGTGAACTGGTACAACCGCGTGCGCAACCAATCCGCCAATGCCAACCCCGATTCCTGGGAACACCACGAGCCCTGGCCCGGCGGCCGGTTCAACCATTATTATTTCGACCTGAACCGCGACTGGGCCTGGCAAACGCAGCAGGAAACCAAGCAGCGCATTGCCCTCTACAACCAATGGCTGCCTCAGGTCCACGCCGATTTCCATGAGATGGGCCCAAACAGCACCTACTACTTCTCGCCCGCCGCCAAGCCCTACCACGCCGACCTCACGGCCTGGCAGCGCCGGTTCCAGGGCGTGCTGGGCGACTACAACAAGGTGGCGTTCGACAAAAACAACTGGTTGTATTTTACCCGTGAAGTCTACGACCTCTACGCGCCCACCTACGGCGACACCTGGCCCAGCTTCAACGGCGCCATCGGCATGACGTATGAGCAGGGCGGCGGCGGCCCCGCCGGCCTGGCCTATGCCCGCCTCGACGGCGACACCCTCACGCTGGCCCAGCGCATCGCGCACCACCACGCTGCCAGCCGCGCCACCATTCAGGCCACCGCCGAACGGCACGACGACCTGTTGCGCGAGTTCCAGCGCTACTTCGGCAACGCCGCCACCAAACCCCAGGGCGAGTATAAAAGCTACGTAATGGCGGCCGGCAACGACCCCGGCCAGCTCCGCGCTTTCACCCAGTACCTCGACCGTAACCAGATTCGCTACGGGTACGCGCCCAAGCGAATTAAAACCAAGGCTTTCAACTACTACACCGGCAAGACCAGCGACATACAGATTGAGCCCCGCGACGTGGTTATCAGCATGTACCAGCCGAAATCGACACTGGTCAAGGTGCTGTTCGAACCTAGTCCGCAGCTCGAAGACTCGCTCACCTACGACATTACCTCGTGGGCTCTACCCTACGCTTTCGGCCTGAAAGCCTACGCCGTGGCCGGCCGCCTCGATGCCTCCGGGGCCGCCACCACCGCGCCGGCGGTGACAGGCAACGCCGCTGCCGCCGATGCCCGTCCTTACGCCTACCTTGCCCGCTGGAACAGCTTGCAGGACATCCGTTTCCTGAGCCGCCTGCTGCAACAGAAAGTGAAGGTGCGCTACGCCGAAAAAGCGTTTGAGGCCGAAGGCCAGCGGTACGCGCCCGGCACGCTCATCATCACCCGCACTGGCAACGAGGCCCTTGGCGCGCGGTTCGACCAGCTGGTGCGGGCCCAGGCCGACTCGGCCGGCACCACGGTTCTGGCCGTGAAATCGGGCTTTTCCACCACCGGGAGTGACTTAGGCTCCGGTTCGGTACGCTTCGTGAAGCGGCCCAACGTGGCCGTGGTGGCCGGTCAGGGCATCGACCCAACCGCTTTTGGCGAGGTGTGGCATTTCTTCGAGCAGCAGCTGGGCTACCCACTCACGGTGCTGGGCACCGACTACCTCAGCCGCGTGTCGCTCAGCAAATACGACGTACTGATTTTGCCCGATGGCAATTACACCGACGTATATTCTGACCGCAGCCTCGAAGCCCTCAAAGCCTGGGTGCGCGACGGCGGCCGCCTCATCGCATTGGAAGGCGCAACCCGATTTTTGGCCGATAAAAAGGGCTTCCTGCTGAAAACCAAAGCGGTCGATTCTACTGCCATCAAAAAAGAACAGAAAGCCAACCCCTACCTGGCCCTGCGCCGCTATGGCGACGCCGAGCGCGACGATGCCGGGGATGCCGTGCAGGGCAGCATCTACCGCGTGCAGCTCGACAACACCCACCCGCTGGCTTTCGGCTACGGCAACACCTACTTCGCCCTGGTGCGTAACCCGCTCAAATATAGCTTCCTACCTCAAGGCGGCTGGAACGTGGGCGTCATCAAAAAGGACAGCTACTCCGCTGGCTTCACCGGCAGCAAAGCCCGCAAGGAGCTGAGCGACACCTTTGTAGTCGGAGCGCAGGACATAGGCCGCGGCTCCGTGGTGTACCTGGGCGACAACCCGCTGTTCCGCGCCTTTTGGCAGGGCGGCAAGCTGCTCTTCGGCAATGCCGTTTTTTTGGTGGGCCAATAAGTATTTTGAATAAACCCAGGGAAAGGCATTGTACGTGTACAGTGCCCTTTTTTGTGGTTTAGCTCAACTTCCTGCGGGGTTGTACCCGGTGGGTATGCCGTCCGATATTCCCTGATTTCGACTGCCCAAGCTTGCGTTTCGGAATCAATAATTAACTTTGTATTTCAAAGTTCTTTATGAAAGCAAATTGTTTCGTCGCTCCCGGTTCCATCGTCCGCCGCATTTGGGGCACTTCCGACACTGTGCTGTTCATCTTTGCCGGGGCCGCTGCCGAGTTCGCGCTCAACAAGGCCGTGGACTGGCTTTACTTCACCGGTCGCCTGCCCGCCGACCCGTTGGGCCGCCTGTTTTCAACGGTAGACTACGCCCGCCGCATCGTGTTTGCCGACCGCGCCGGGGCCGAAAAAGCCATCGACACCATTGCCGCCATCCACGATGCGGTGGAAGCCCGGCGTGGGCAGTCCATCCCCGCCTGGGCCTACCGCGACGTACTTTTTATGCTTATTGCGTATTCCATTCGGGCTTTTGAAATATTGGAAAGGCCCCTCACAACGCTTGAAAAAGAAGAAATAACCGATGTATTCTGCCGCGTGGGCCGGCGCATGAGCATCCCTGACTTACCTGATTCTTACGCGGCCTGGCAACTGGCGCGCGCGCAGCACTTGGCCAGCAATACCGCCTCCAGTATTCACACCCGGCACCTGTACCAACAGTACCGCAAGCACCTGGGCGGCCCGCGCTATGCCCTGCTCCGGGCCGTGCAGGGCTTGGTGGTACCAGCCGGCGTGCGGGCCAAACTCCACCTGCCCGGCAAGATTTGGATAAGCCCCGCGGTGGCGTTCTACCGCCTCACCAGCCGCTGGCGCTTCAGCCAATGGGCCAAAAACGCCCTGCTGCCGGCCGCGTATCAGGCCCGCATTCTGGCGTTGGACACGGCTCCGGCCTACGTGGTTTCGGCTCCGTTGGTAAGTCCCGCGGCCGGGCAATGTCCTTTCCGTCAACTTGCGCTCAAAGCGTAATTCCATCCGCTCCATGCTGGGTTTCCGCAAAGTCTACTTTTTGGTTGCCTGTAGCTTGTTGCTACTAGAGGTTGTCATCGCCCTGTTTGTGCACGACCGGTTTATCCGGCCGTACGCGTGCGATTTTTTGGCTACCATTTTCGTGTACTGCTTATTCAGCAGCTCTGTGCGGGCTTCGGCTTGGCGGCTGGTCGGAGCAGCGCTGGCGTTTTCCTATCTCATTGAGGCCCTGCAATACATCAACCTGCTTGACCGGCTGGATTGGCATTCGCGGGCGGCGCGCATCGTGTTCGGCAGCCATTTTGAGTGGGGCGACATGCTGGCTTACACCCTGGGGGCGCTGGTAGTTGTGGGCTTGGAATACGCCCGACTGGGTGGGCAGTTGCCGGTCCAAAAGCTGGTTGAAGAACAGAAGTAACTGCACTATTTGACTTAAAAAAAGCCCCGCCGACGCAACGACAGAGCTTCTTAGGCAGGTTTAGGGGACTGACAGGCATGTACCTGTTTGCGTTGAATCACCCGCGTCGGGCGGATAATGTTGCTGCTTCACCGCTCAATAAATCAACGTAACCTGGCGTCGCTATATCGTGGCGAGCAGGGCTTTAGACAGCGAAGCCCGCACCAATTCATACGAATGGTCAATCAGTTCGCGAAGCTGGGTCATCGGAACACCCGTCCCAATCAGCACCGTGTTCCAGTGCTTCTTGTTCATGTGGTAGCCGGGCAGCACGTAGTCGTGGGCTTCGCGCAGTTCGGCGGCCCGCTCAGGGTCGCACTTGAGATTGATGCTGCCGAAAGTATCGATGTCGGTAAGGGCGAAAACCTTGCCGCCGACTTTAAACACGAGGGTTTCGGGACCGAACGGCGTCTCCTCGGTCACACCGGACTTGGCCATGCAATAATCCCGAAAATCCTCAATATT
Organism: Hymenobacter sp.; assembly: GCA_043738185.1. Lineage (GTDB taxonomy): Bacteria > Bacteroidota > Bacteroidia > Cytophagales > Hymenobacteraceae > Hymenobacter. The sequence goes on from JAYSZD010000572.1 coordinate 8,129, forward strand.
CATCGGGCCGGCAATTTAGATTACATAGCGGAAAAACATCACTACCAGACACACCAGAAACATCGCCAAGCTGAGCTTATTGATGAAGTGCATGGTCTTCATGTTGAAGTTGGTCTTACGATTAGCATCTTTGCCACGGAAGTAATAACCGAGGACCGGACCGAAATTAAAGAGGTTTTTACCATTCATGGCGGGAGGTAGTTAGGTTCGGAAAGATAACAAAAGGCACGGCATAATGATTGACGGGCGCGCTGATTTTTTCAATATTTCTGGCCTAAAATCACCACTTTCAAGCATTTGGGCTCAACCTTACCAACGGGCAAACCGTCGTTCGCGCCAGTGCAACCCAACGGGTAATTCCGAAGCCGAGAATTCCAGGTGCAGCACCCGGCGCGGCCGGTTGCTGGTGCTACGATTGGAAGCGTGCAACAACAGCGGACGCATCAGCATGACGCCGCCCGCCGGGACCTCGCAGACCACCGAATTCTGCGTGAGCCCGGGCAACGCCGCCGACAGCACCACCCCAAGCTGGTGTGAGCCAGGCACGACATGGAGCGCCCCGTTGCTGGCGTCACAGTCGTCGAGGTGAATTCGGATGGTACAGCTGTTCTGCAAAATCGCCAATGGAGGTTGCACCGAAACACCTTCCGCCTTGCTCGTCCAAGGGCCAAAACCCGCCAAATCGGTCCGACGGTCCACGTTAATCATCAGGTCCTGATGCCAGGGCACAAACCAGTTTGATAACGCGGGCTTATCGAAATAGATGGACTTAACCGAGTGGCAGCCTTCCGGAAAAAGCTGACCCAGAAGCTTGCATAATGCTGGGGTGTGCAGCAGTGGCAACAAATCGGGCACTTCGCCCAGCACGTTACGGATGGCAAATACCTCCCTGCTTCGACGGGCATCAGGCGCCCCGGCAGTGGCGTTTTCCAGACACTTGAGCATCGCGGCTACTTCAGCTGGCTCGAAAAGCTTGGGTAGCTTGAGGTAGCCATCGGCCTGCAGCTGCCCGGTCGGATTATTCGTGGAAGCGCTTACATTCATGCTGCGGCAAAGCTATACCCCGCATTCAAGCGCCAAGGCACGCAAATATCGGTTGCACCCGCAGCCATTGCCCCACCCCATTCCCGACCCATGACTAAATTCCTTACCCCCACCCTATTTTCTTTATTGCTTTGCTCCGGCTCCGGGGCTCAGGCCCAAACCACTGCGGCCGAAACAGCCGACGTCAAACAAGCCATAAATGCCTTCTTCGAGGGCATGCGCCGGGGCGACAGCGCGGCTGTGCGCCGCACGCTGTCCCCCGGCGCCGTGTTCCATACCATCGCCGGCCGACCCGGCCAGGCCCCCAGCCTGCAAATGGCAAACATCAACGACTTTTTGAAAGCCGTGGGCACACCCCACCCCAACGTCTGGGATGAGCGAATCAGCTTCGCTAATGTCCTAATTGACGCCAACCTCGCCAGCGTCTGGACGCCCTACGATTTTTATATTGGCGACACCTTCAGCCATTGCGGCTACAACTCGTTTCAACTGGTGAAGCTGGCCGACGGCTGGAAAATCGGGCACATTATTGATACGCGGCGGAAGGAGAAGTGCAAGTAATAAATTAGGAAAAGGTGTAGGAGTCTAATTCTATTCGTGCGCCTATTTTGTG
>JAYSZD010000573.1:0-9782 GCA_043738185.1 Hymenobacter sp.
CTCTTCTGGTTCAATGGCCTGCTGCCCTACTTCCGCCGACAGCTCAAAACCGTGCACGAGTACCTGGCCGATGAAGCCGTGGCGCGCACCCAGAACAGCCCCCGGCCCTACGGCGAGCTGCTGATAAAGCTGGCTGCCCAACAGCCGCCATTTGCCCTGGCCCACGCTTTCTCCAACCAACGAATTTTTCTGCGAATCAAGATGCTCACCCAACCAACTTCTTCCCCTGTGCAAAAGCTTCGTTTTCTGCTCGTTTTGCCAGTATTCGGCTTCGCCTGGGCCGCCACCGCCTGCACCGGCGCCCCAGCTACGGACGCTGCCGCCACGCCGGCCACGGCCGCGCCAGTTCCCACGACCAGCCGCATTGGCCGCATCACGTGGCAGGGCAATACGTACCTGTCAACTACTGAATTGAATGAGGCGCTGGGCCTAAAAACCGGCGACGCCTACGACTCGGCCGCGGTAGCCCAGCGCCTGAGCTTCGACTCCAAAGGCGGCGACCTCACGTCCCGCTACATGGACCACGGCTATTTATTCTTCTCGGTGAGCCCCAGCGCCACGCCCCAGCCCGACGGCACCACGGACCTGGCCTTCACTATCAACGAAGGCCGGAAAGCCACGCTGCGCAGTATCACGATGAGCGGAACCCAGAAAACGGCTGCTGCCACGCTGCTCGGGCTGCTGCCATTGCGCTCCGGCGATGATTTCAGCCGCGCGAACCTGATGAAATCCCAAACCATTCTGGCCCGGCAAAGCAAGGTCAACCCGGCCAAAATTGCCATCAACCCCCAGCCGGTAATGAGCCCGAACACGCCAACCGACTTTGTCGATATTGATTTGATAGTAGAAGAGAAATAGCGCCTCGCTCTAAAAACGTTACTACCCAGGGCCGCCGCCACGCACCACATGCGGCGCGGCGGCCCTTTCGGTTTGTGCCGTGCCTACTCGTAGCGCCGCCCCTTCCAGACGATGCCGCCGCCCAGCAGCCGGTAGCCCACCAGGCCCACGGTCAGCGCGATGGTGTACAGCTCAAACAGCGGCAGCAGGTGCCAGGCAAGCCGCAGCCCGGCCCGGCGGTGCGCAAAATGCGCCAGCGCCCCCTGCACCAGCACTTTCAATCCCCAAAACCCTAGCGCCAGCGCCGGCCCGCCCGCCCAGGCCACGGCCGCCAGCGCCAACCAGAATCCGCTGAAAAACGCCAGCTCCAGGCGCAGGCGCAACGGTAGCGCTTCCACGCCCTTTAGCCAGCGGCGGCGCTGCTTCAGCAAAGCCACCCAAGTGAGGATGGGTAACGACTCAGCCCGAGTTTGGGGCGCGTACACGTTGCGGAAGCCGTAGCCCCGCGCCAGTGTGGCGTTGAAGAGGGCAAAGTCTTCGGTAACGGAGAAGGGCAGCGCCTCGTAGCCGCCGGTGGCCTCGTAGGCGGCGCGGGTCACGAGCATGTTGTTGCCCATGGCCGTTACGGGCCGGCCCAGGTCGCTCACCACCTGCACCATACTCAGCGACAGCAGCCAATCCAGCCCTTGCAGCCGGTGAAACAGCAGCGGCCCGTGCACCGCCGTGATGCCCGTGACCGTGCCCACGCCCGGCGCCGCGTGCGCCAGCAGCCCCTGTATCCAGGTGGGCGGCAGGCTGATATCGGCATCGGTGATAAAAAAGTACTCCGTGGTGGCCTCCTTGGCGAGGTGGGCCAGCACGTTGGCCTTGCCCCGGGCCGGGCCCAGGGTTGCCGAAATGGGTACGACCCGGAACTGCCCGGCGTAGCCTTGCATGGTGGCAGCGGCCACCGCAGCCGTGCCGTCGGAGCTGGCATCGTCGCCCAGCAGCACCTCAATTAGTTCGGCTGGGTAGTGCAGGGCTCGCAGGCTGGCGAGGCAGCGCGGCAGGGCGGCGGCCTCGTCGCGGGCCGCGATGAGCACGCTCACGCGGGGCAGCGGAACCGGCAACGGCTGAGCGGACGCGGCCCCGCGCCGGGTGGCAAAACACCAGGCCGCATACGCCATACCCAGCAGCCAGAGGGCCAGAAACCCGCAGGACAGGAGAAGTACGACCCCGCTCACAGCGTGGCAAACTGAAAGCCCTGCTCCACCAGGTGCGCCAGCAGCCGGGGCAGCACGAACCGCAGCCGGGCGCTGGCCTTACGGCTGTCGTGGAACACCACAATGTCGCCCGCCCGCACGGCCGCCAGGGTCGAAATCAGGCAGTTTTCGGGGCTCAGGTCCGGGTCGTAGTCGCGGGTCAGCACCGACCACATGGCGATGCGGTACCGGGGGCGCAGGGCCCACAGCAGCGGCCAGGTAAGCCGGCCATAAGGCGGACGAAAAAGTAGCTTGGGCGCTTCTAATCCGATAGCCGGCGCCAGCCCAATCCCGGCTAGTTCTGCCTGGCACTCGGCAATATCCTGCAAATAGCCGGCCCGCGCACTAACCCAGACGCTGCGGTGCCGCTGGGTGTGGTTGCCCAGGCGGTGCCCTGCCGCCAGCGTAGCGCGGGCAATATCAGGGTAGCGCGCCAGGTTTTCGCCCACGCAGAAAAACGTGGCGCGGGCATTGAACGCGGCCAGCTGCTCCAGCACCCAGGGCGTTTCTTCGGGAATGGGCCCGTCGTCAAACGTGAGGTACACCACGGGCTGGCCATTGGCAGCGCGGGCGGGACCGGTCCACTCGCAGCCGGGCAGCAGGGCGTGCAGCAGCCGCGGCGGGCGCGTGAGCAGAGCGGCGTCGAGCCGGGTGCGTAGCGGCAGCAGCATCAAGAGCGCACCACGCGCATAAACGGCACTTCCGCATCGGGCCGTGGCCCCAGCACTGAAGCCAAGGCATCAAGAAACGCCAGGTGGGTGCCGGGCTGCCCGCCGGCCGGGCCGCGGCCCAGGTGTCGGTGCACTTCGCCGGCCCACTCCCCCACCAGCGTGGCCGAGCCGGCTGCGCTGTTCAGGCCCAACGCGGCTTCCAGGGTGAAGTAGCGGGGCCGGGCTTCGGGAGCGTCCGGCGTGTCGGGCTCGTCGTCGCCGTCTTCGTACACCAGCGCCGAATAATGGGCCTCCATCGTGGACTGGGGCGGCGGCAAGTGCAGCAAGGCGGTGGCGCGGCCGGCCACCGCGTGCCAGCTCAGGCGCAAGCCCTTGGGCGCCACTTTCTCGGCGGCGGGCAGGCTCTCGGCGGCCTTTTCCCACATATAAAGCAGCAGCTCGCGGGCCAGGTAGGGGTCGCTCAACTCGCGGCGTACGGCGACGGGCCGGCGCCAAGCCATCTGCGGGAGCATTACGTGCGTGAAATTGTAGGGGTGCGACCGGGCCATGCCACAAAAGTAACGCCGGGCCCGGTGAAGAACGAGCGGAGCCCGCGCCAAGCCGCAAATTCCTCAGCCCTACTCGCGGATGGCGGCCTCCAGGGCTTCCCACAGGACTTCGGCGCTGCGGGCCCAGGAAAAGCGGCGCAGGTTTTCGTGCCCACGGGCGATGAGCTGCCGGCGCAAATCGGCATCGTCCCACAGCCGGGCGAGGCCGGCAGCAATGCTTTCGACGTCGTGCGGGTCGACCAGTAAGGCCCCGCCTTCGCCGGCCACTTCGGGCATAGAGCTGACGTTGGACGTGAGCACGGCCGAACCACTGGCCTGGCCTTCGACAATCGGAATCCCAAATCCCTCAAAATAAGGCACATACACTGTGGCGCGGGCCGCGGCATATAGCCCCGCCAAATCGGCATCGACGACGCGGCCGGTGAAGTGAACCGCCGTTTTATGCACCATGCGCTGGTAGGCCGTGAGGATGGGGCCGGCTTTCCAGGCTTTGCGGCCCACAATCAGCAGCTGCGCACTGGCGGCAGCGGGTCCCGAAACGGTTTTGAACTGGTCGAAGGCCCGCAGCAGATGGCCCAGGTTTTTGCGGGGCTGCAGGGCGCCGACAAACAAAAAATAGGGCTGTCCGTGGCTGAAGCGCCGCCGAATCTCGCGCTGCCCGGCCTCGGACTGGGGCCGGAACAGGTCGGCCGGGGCGTTGTAGGCCACGCTGATTTTTGCGGGTGCGAGGCCGTACGTCTGCACGATATCGGCCTTGGTCGCTTCCGAAACCGCCACCACCCGCACCGACGCCCTGGCAAAGCGCGGCATAAACCAATGGTAGTACTTGCGTTGCAGCAGGCCCACATCAAGCGGAAAATGCTCGAACGCCAGGTCGTGAATTACTGTCACGCGGGGCACACGGGTGTTCAGCGTTGTGAAGCCGTCGGGGCTGAGAAAGGCCGCGGGCCGGTGCCGGGCCAGCCAGCGTGCCACCGCGCCTTCAAACCAGACGAAGTACAGCAAGGGATGCCGCGCCGGCGGAAATAGCACATGCGGCACCACATTGGGCCCCAGCACGTAGCGGGCATCGTAGGGCCGGTCGAAGAGAAAGTGGAAGGTCACTTCCGGATGAAGGGCTACCAACCGGCGTAGCGTTTCGTAGGTGAAGCGGCCGATGCCTTCGAGTTGGTCGCCAGGCAGCAAAAACCGGGTATTCACGGCGATATGAAGCGGCTGGCTACTCATGCGTTTCTACCCGGCAGCAGCTGGCTGATTTCGCCCCGGCGCACCAGACCGGTGCCGAGGATGATTACCCCAAAAATAACGCCCATGAGCCCGGCTTCCAGCCACCAGCTCAGGGATTTGTTCAGGCCAAACTGCAGCATGAACCACGCGCCGCACAGCAGGCCAAAAGCCAGCAGCAGGCGTGCCAGCAGCTGAAACGGCACGCCCACGGCCGTGCGCCGCGCCACCAACACGAGGTAGCCCACCGATACCGCCACGGCGCACAGCAGCGTATCGAGCGAAGCCGCCACAGCCCCGTAGCGGGGCAGTAAAAACAGATTCAGCCCGATGTTGAGGAAGATGCTGCCGGCCACCAGCCAGCTAACGGCCCGCTCGTGGGCGGTACTGGTGAGCAGGGTGCTGTAGATGGCAAAGAACCCGTGGACCAATACGTTAACAATCAGAATTTGCAGGCAAAGCGTCATGCGGGCCACTTCGAACGGGGTGCTATGCGTGAATTGCCAGAACAGCACTTCGCCCCGAAACAGCACAAACGCCACCACGAACAGCAGCGGCAGCGTGATTACGCGCTGCCCGAACCAGAGGAGCTGGCGCTGGGCCCCCGCATCGCGCGAAACGCTGGCAAATTTCGCAAAAAACAGCGGCAGCACCGTCCAGGCGTACATCATGACGGCATCGACCCAGCGGTAGGCGCCGGCGTAGTAGCCAGCCTCGGTGGGCGAGGCCAGGCGCTCCAGCATCACCATATCGATGCGCTCGTTGACGCCGTAGAGCAGCGTCATGAGGGCGAAAGGCAGGCTGGCCCGCAGCGCCGTGCGGGCCACGGGCGCGCGCCAGCGGTATTTCACGCGGCCCAGCAGGCGCGTCATCAGCCCGTAGAGCAGCACCGTGGTGAAGGCCGCCGCCGCCAGCCGGGCCCCCACGTAGCGCGGCAGCGTGAGGCCCACCGGAATGAGCACCAGCACCGCTCCCAGCAGCAAAAATTTCTCAACCACCGACAGCACGGCATCGGTGTTGAACTGCTGGCGGGCTTGCAGCGTGCCGCGCAAAAACTGCCCGTACTGGGCCAGCAGCAGCGCCGTACCAATGGCGCCAAGCAGCAGCAGTTCATTGCCCCGATAGCCCAGGAGCCAGCCCACGGCCAGCATGGCGGCCAGCGCCACGGCGTTGAGGGCACCGCGCAAGGGCAGCAGCGTGGGAAAAGTTTCGGCTATGAAGCTGGGCTCGGCGGCCCCGCGCTGCACGGAGTAGGGCGTCAGGCCCAGGTCGGAGAGGGCGGCCACGACCAGCGTGAGGGCCGACAGGGCCGTGATGAGGCCGAAAGTGGCGTGCCCGAGCCGGTCCTGCACCAGGTTTTCGACCACCACCCAGCCCGGCTTCACCAGCAGGTTGAGGAGGACGACGAAGCTGATATTGCCAAAAAACCGTTTGATACCGTCGAGTAAGCTAAGTCCGGAGAGGAAAACCACCGGCTCGCGCCGGCCCCGCAAAGCTACGCACCGCGTCGGGGCAGCCGCGCCGAGGGCCGCACCGGGCTATTTTCAGGCTATCTTTGCCCGCCACTCTTCCGCTTGCTGCCCACTACATACCAGCGCGGGGACCGTGGACTTCCTTTCTATATGTCTGCACCTTCTTTCTCGCTGGTGGGCCTGGGGCCCATTATCAACCGCTGGAAATACTTCGTGGCCGGGGCCGTGGTTCTGGCCGCCGTGGTGAGCGTGGTGGTGGCCCTGCTGCTGCCCAACGTGTACCGCTCCACCGCTGTTTTCATTCCGACCAACCCGCAAACCGCCGACCCCGACCGCCTGCTGGAAGACAACGCCCTGACGCGCGGCAAGCTGGAGCTGGCCAGCCGGGCCGAAGACCTGGACCGGGTTATCACCATCGGGGAGTCGCAGCCGGTGGCCGAGCTGATTATCAAGAAGTTCGACCTGTATAAGCACTACAAGGCCGGCCCGCCCGGCGACGATGCCACCGACAATTTCGTGCTGAGCGAGTTCAGCAGCAATTTCAATATCGTACGCAACGAGCGCGACGCTATTGAGCTGGCCTTCAGCGATGAAGACAAGAACCTGGCCGCCGCCGTAGCCAATGCCATCGTGCAGGTCATCGACTCGGTCAACCAGCAGCTGACCCTGGACAACCGCCGCACCGTGCTCGAACTGTACAGGCAGCGCTACGACTACCTCAGCATCAGCTTCGAGCGCAGCCGCCGCGAGCTGGTGGGCGCCCGCCGCCGCTACGGCATCTACGGCCTCGAAATGCAGGGCCGCTACATGGCCAAGCAAATCATCGAAACCGAGGCCGCCCTGCGCAAAGCCGAAGGCGGCGGCGGCGACGTAGCCGGCCTGCGTCGGGCCCTGCGCGGCCTCACCCGCGCCGACGGCGGCAACCTCATCAACCTGGAAAACTACGTGCAGGGCACCGACTCGCTCAACATGTTCTCCAGCCGCGTCACCGACCTGCAAAACCGCCTCATCACCGCCCGCTCGGCCTTCGAGAATGCCGAGCTGAGCATCAAGGGCCGGATTTCCAGCCTGTACCTGGTACAGAAGGCTTACCCGGCCACCCGCAAGTTCAAGCCCGTGCGCACGCTTATCGTGCTGGGGTCGGTGCTGGCCACGTTCGCGCTGTCGGTGGTGCTCATCGCGCTGCTGGAGCTGTACCGCCACAACCGGCTCGGGGCCGCCCGCCCGGCGTGAACCCGCCCGTGAACGAGCGGCTGCACCAGCTCCGGCGCTCGCTGGATGGCGCCCAACTCATTTTTGTGGGCTTTGTGCTGCTGCTGGTAGGCGGCGGGGCGGCGGCCATACTGCGGCAGCAGCCGGCCCTGCTGCTGCCCGGCCTGCTGGTAGTGGGTGGAGCGGTGGCGCTGGTAGAATGGCGTTGGCTGTACTACCTGCTGTTTTTCCTACTGCCGTTTACGGAGGAAATCAGCCTATTTGGCGGGCTAAGCATGGATGTGCCCTCCGAGCCGCTCATGCTGGTCCTCACGGCCTGCGTGGGTTTGGCGCTGCTGCTGCGCACTGCGCAACTACCGCCGCGGGAGTGGCTGCACCCGCTGGCGCTCATTCTGACCCTCATGCTGCTCTGGACGGCCGCCGACGCTGCTTTTTCAGTCGACAAAACCAAGTCCATCAAGTACTTACTGGCTAAATTCTGGTATATTACGCCTTTCCTGCTGGGCACGCTGCTCATCGTGCGGCGGCCGGCCGAAACCTGGCGGTTTGTGGCCGTTTACGCCACCGGAGCGTGCCTCAGCGTGCTCTACGTAGCGGCCCGGCACGCCACCAAAGGCTTTAGCTTCGAGGCCATTAACTGGGCGATACAGCCTTTTTTTCACAACCACGTCATCTATGCTACCATGCTGGCGCTGCTCATCCCGTTTGGGTGGCTGGCCATGCGGGCGGCCCGCACGGCCGGCGTTCGGCTGGCGTGGCAGGTGGGGCTGGGTATTTTACTATTCGGCCTGCTGACTTCCTACACGCGGGCTTCGATTTTGTCGCTGCCCATCGCCGGGTTGTTTTACCTGGTGATGCGCTGGCGCCTCACGCGCCTGATGCTGGCGGTAGTGGCCCTGAGCACGTCGCTGGCCGTGAGCTACGTGGTGAGCGGCGACAACTACATGGAGTTTGCGCCCAACTACGAGCGCACGGTTTTCAACGGCCAGAACTTCGAGAAGCACCTTGCTGCTACCTACAACCTGCAGGACGTGTCGGGCATGGAGCGGGTGTACCGCTGGGTGGCCGCCGCCCGCATGATAGCCGACAAGCCGCTGGTGGGCAGCGGCGCGGCTACGTTTTACCCCGAATACAAGCGCTACACCATCAAGAGCTTTCGGACTTACGTGAGCGACAACCGCGAGAAATCAACCACGCACAACTACTTCCTGCTGCAACTGGCCGAGCAGGGCATTCCCGGATTTCTGCTATTCGTGTTGCTGGTGGCCACGGCCCTGCTACGCGCCGAAACCCTCTACCACCGCGCCCGGCAGCGGCCCGAGGTACGGCGGGTGGTGCTGGCCGCCGTGCTCGCCTTCGTCATCATCGTCTTCCACCTCACCCTCAACGAGCTGGTGGAAGTAGACAAGGTGGGCCCGGTGTTCTTCATCTGCCTGGCGCTACTGATTCGCGCGGAAACCTGGCTGGATACGGGGACGGACGACGAGCCGGCTAGCGAGCTGCCGCCGAGTACTCAGCCGCCACTTTAGCAATCTGGGCCAGATGGCGCTCGACGTGCTTGCCCAGGAAATACACAAAGTCATACACGTCGAGCTTGCCGAGGTCGTGTACCGACATGGTGGTTTTGTACAGCACGCCTTCGCCGTTGGGCAGGCGGTTCAGCACCGCCTGGCACTGCAGTAGCTGCTGCCGCAAAGTAGCCGCCACTTCGGGGCCCGTTTTCAGCCCTTGCGGGGCCATGTGGTCGGGTCGCATCCATGTAAAAGCACCGGGTTGGTTAATCTCATCGAGGCGGGCGCGCACCGATTGCCGGGCGGCCAGTTCCGTGGTCAGGTCCAGCCCATGCGCATTCTGGAGGGCCTTGGTGGCTCCCTTCTCAATGAGAATGAGCAGGTAGTGGTTGGTAAGGGCCACGTGCTCCAGATTCTCGGCGATGGTCCAGCCGCCATTGGCCGGGCGGAAGTGGCGGAGGCTCCCGGCCGCGCCAAACCAACTGGCAAGCGCATCGAAATCAGTCTCCAGCTGCTGCTTGATTTCCGCAATAAGAATTGTTGGGAGCACGGGGATTCTACTTAAACCGGCAGGTCAGAATCGTGACATCATCGGCGTACTGCGAATCTCCGTTGCTGAATTCGTCGATGGTTCCGAGCAGTTCCTGGTGCAGCCGGGCCAGCGGCAGGTAGCGGTTGCGCCGCAGTACGGCCAGCACGCCCTCTTCGCCAAACTCGTTGCCCTCGGCGTCAAATACCTCCGTGAGGCCGTCGGTGTAGAGCAGCAGCAGCGAGCGCGGCGGTATTGCAATCTCGCCCACCCGCAGCACCGGCAACTCTTCCATGATGCCCAGCATGACGGTGCCCTCCTTCAGGGGTTTCACTGTTCCGTCGTCGGCAATCAGCAGTGGGTCGTTGTGGCCGGCATTCACGTAGCGCAGACGGCGGGTGCGACGGTCGTAGATGCCCAGAAAGGCCGTGATAAACTTCTCGCCCCCGGAGTTGCGAAACAGCAGGTGGTTGAGCTCCGGCACAATGGTGGCCAGCTCTACGCCCTGGCGCAGCAGCGTGCGCAGGCCGGCCTGGA
>JAYSZD010000574.1:0-3701 GCA_043738185.1 Hymenobacter sp.
TGGCCGTGTCGGAAGACCACACGCTCTGGGAATGGCGTAACCGACCGGATGCCCAGGGCATAGGTAAACAGGTTTCTACTCCAGTATCGAATCCGCTGAATGCGCTGCAGAACCGAATGCGCTGGCAACAGGCCGTCGTAACAAATAACACCATCTACAGCGTGGCCATCGACGGGTCGCTCTGGCAATGGGACGGCTACGACACATGGGTGCTGACGCGGGTTGGCCGGGCTACTGATTGGCAAACCCTCTCGGCTGGCCCGGACTACGTGCTGGCTATCCGCCGCAATGGCACTTTATGGGGCTGGGGCCAGAATATTTACGGGCAGCTAGGGGAGCCCGTCGCGCAGTATCCCTATCCCAACATCTCTGGAGATGCCCCCCGGCAGATTGGGACCGCCACCACTTGGCGGCAGGTGGCGGCGGGTAAGGGAAGCCATGCCGTGGGTTTGCAACAGGATGGCACGCTTTGGGCCTGGGGGCAAAATACTTACGGCCAGCTTGGCGCGGCCCGCTACTACCACACTGCTATTGCCTCGGCTCCGACACAGGTAGGTACGGCCCACGATTGGGTTAATATTGCGGCCCACAAGCAGCACTCTCTGGGCCAGCGCGCCGATGGGAGTGTCTGGGGCTGGGGTGCCTACGAAAGAGAGGTCTCAATGGTAGCTGCGGATACTTTGGGGCGCATTTTCCCTGTGGGCAGCCCAGCCGTAGTTCAGCTGGCGGCTGGTGCCGAATTTTCGGCCGTCATCCGAGCCGATGGCAGCCTGTGGACCTGGGGCAGCAACAGTAGTGGCCAGCTCGGGCAGGGGAATTATCAGTCCAACGACCAGCCCCGTGCCATTGATGCCAGCTGTGACTGGGCGCAGGTATCGGCAGCCGGCGAACAAGTGCTGGCTATTAAGCGCAATGGTAGCCTCTGGGCCTGGGGAGCCAGCTTCGGCAGGCAGGCGGAACCGGGCATTTCTGAGCTTCCGGCCACGCCCCAGGCCGTGGATGCCGCCCGCGACTGGAAAATGGTTTTTGCCGTCGGCAGCAGCTCCGCTTTTGGCCTCAAAACGGATGGTAGCCTCTGGACCTGGGAGCAGGGCAGTAGCCCGCCCACAACCTCCCCCTCACGCAACTACCGGCGCCCCTTACCGGTCGGAAAGGGACAGCGATGGCTGAGCGTGAGCGGCAGTAGTCACCTACTGGCCCTTCGGGCCGATGGCAGCTTGTGGGGGTGGGGCCGCAACGGCTTCGGTAATCTGGGGCTGCCGCCCAAGTCGAAAGAAATTAGTGCTGATAATCTGCGGCTAGTTGCCGCAGACAAAAAATGGCGGACCGTGACAACTGGCGGCTTACACACCGTGGGCCTGGATGCCAACGGTATTATCTGGACCTGGGGTTTTAATGGCGACTGCTACACCCTGGGCCGCCCCACCCTCGACAACAGTCGCGAAGGGATGGACGCCAAACCAGGCTTGTTGCCCACCAAGCTACGCTGGCGCAGCATTGCCGCCACCGGCTGCGTATCAGCTGCGGTTGCTACTGATGGGAGTATCTGGCACTGGGGCGACCCCCGGCAGGTGGGCATGAGCGACGGCAGCACAGGCGGGCAGGTAGTGCTGTTGGGTGCAGGCCACAACTGGCAGCGCGTAGTGCTGGGTGGTCATCACGGTCTGGCTCTGCGTGCCGATGGCAGCTTGTGGAGTTGGGGCAGTAATGCCCGCGGACAGCTGGGCCGCCCCATCAGTAGTGCAACGCCACCTGCGTATTCCATGCGGCGTATTCTGTAACCTTCTCTACCAACTGGTGCAGGTAAACTACAGTGCCGGCTTCACTTCAAACGTGAAGCTGGTGCTGCCCGCCTGCCCGTTGGCGGCCAGCCCTTGCAGCACCACGAGGTAGCGCCCAGCCTGGTCGCCGGTAAAGAAGTCCATTTGTCGGGGCGAGGAGAAAAACTGATGACCAATCTGAGCGTGGTACCGCTTGGCGTAATCCACGTATTCGGGGCCGTTGTATAGCTGTGGCGGGCCCACGAAAGCTGCGGTATACTGCTGCTGAGCCGCCACCACGGCCGCTACTAATCGGGCATCTTCCGGGTACTGCTGGCCCCAGACGGGCAGGCTGAGTGCGAACAAGCACAAGCCCAGCCCGCCCGTAATGCGGTATGTTTTCATGGGTACAAAAGCGGTAGAAAGGGCGACGAAACAGCGGCGGGAAGGACGCCGGCCCGATTAAATCCGTTGCAGGCTTTTATAAAAAGCCTCCTGGTACGATTTGCCGATGGGCACGAAATGGCCGTCCCGCAGGTTGGCTGTGTTGTCCTCGATGGACTCGATGTGCTGGGTGTTGAGCAAATAGCTGCGGTGCACCCGAATGAAGTTCGGGAACGTGCGGAGGCGGGTTTCCAGTGCCTTCAGCGTGGTGTACACAATGTACTTGTGCTTGCCGGTCACGATGTTGACGTAGTCCGACAAGGCCTCCACGTACAGCACATCATCGAAATTGATGCGCACCATGCGGCTATTTACCTTCACAAACAGGTCGGTGTTCACGGGACTCTCGGCGGCCGGGGCGGGGCTCTGCCGCGACTGCACCCGCTGCACGGCTTGCGTGAAACGGGCAAAGTCGAACGGCTTCACCAGGTAGTCCGTCACGCGCAGCTCAAAGGCATCGACGGCGAAGTCCTGCCGGGAGGTGGTGATAATGACTTCGGGCGGGTTCGTGAGTACACGTAGCAGCTCCAGGCCGCTAAGGTGGGGCATCTCAATGTCGAGAAAAAGCACATCTACCTGCTTGCCTTCCCGAAAGAAAGCCAGCCCGGCAATTCCGTCGGCCAGGGAAGCTTCTAGCTTCAGATTCGGCGAAAGTTCGATGTAGTGTTCGAGCGTCAGACGATTGATTTCGTCGTCGTCGATGATGGCGCAGGTCAACATAGCAAAAGGAAGGAGAGGCGGACAACAGACCGGGCAAGTGGAAAGAGCAACCATTAGCCGCCATAAAGTAACCACTTGCCGGGCAATTACGCCCCGCGGCCGGCCGCCAAATGGCCCGCTCAACTGAAATCTCTAGTTTTGAGCAGTCAACTAATTCACGTTGAGGACTAGGTTTCTTTTACTCCTTCATCTTTTCCGCGATGATTACGAAAGTTTTCCTCTTGCTGGCAATGGTTTTGGGTGCTTCCACGCTGCAGGCGCGGCCCCGCCCCCGGCCCATTTCGGAGGCAGCAGCCGAAGCCCGTGGCGAAAAAGCCACGCCCAGCTTTGCGGTGCAGGTGCGCGAAGCCCAACGCATCAGCGGCTACCTCACCGATATGCTGGTGCTCAGCAGCGCGCAGGGGCACGCCGTAGCGGCCTGCACTGACCGGGTGCGAAGCCCTGGCGCTGGCCGCCACGCCCGCCGACGCGGCTCTGGCGCGGCGGCAATACCTGATGGCACTGGGCCGGACGCTGGCTGCCAGGCAGTTGGAGAATTATATCGCCATTCGTGCGCAGCTGGTCGGCACCCTCATGCCACTCGATGGCCTGGACATCGTCACCCGATAGTATTAACCGCCAAAACCGACGTGGGGCGGGAGCCGGAAGCCATGCGCTTTCCGGCTTCCGCCCCGCTTTGCATTCAAGGTGCCTCACTTATTCGAGGTCCTTCTGTTGCATTTCCTGCGCAACCAGTTCCTGCACGGCGGGCAGGTCAAAATCGGCTTCGGTTTGAAT
>JAYSZD010000575.1:0-1522 GCA_043738185.1 Hymenobacter sp.
TTTATTGTGTTCGACTGAGCGCCGTTATGTAGTTATCAGGTATTGATAAGCAACTGCCCGACAACGAATAGTTGACACTACTTTTAGAGCAACTGCTTAGTAGCCTTCCTCTTTGCTTGGGAATTCGCGGCTTTTCACGTCGGCTACGTAGTGCTGCACGGCTTCGGTCATGATGTCGTGCAGCTCGGCGTAGCGGCGCAGGAAGCGGGGCTCGAAGCCTTTGGTGATGCCCAGCAGGTCGTGCACCACCAGCACCTGGCCGTCCACGTCGGGGCCAGCGCCGATGCCGATGACGGGGATGGTCAGCTCCTCGGCCACGCGCTTGGCCAGGGAGGCGGGAATTTTTTCGAGCACCAGGCCAAAGCAGCCAATTTCCTGGAGCAGGCGAGCGTCTTCGAGTAGCTTCTGGGCCTCGGCTTCTTCTTTGGCGCGCACGCTGTAGGTGCCGAATTTATAGATGCTTTGGGGGGTGAGGCCCAGGTGGCCCATCACGGGAATGCCGGCCGTGAGAATGCGGATAATGCTGTCCTTCACTTCGGCGCCGCCTTCGAGCTTGACGCCGTGGCCGCCGCTCTCCTTCATGATGCGAATGGCAGACTGCAATGCCACCGATGAGTTGCCCTGGTAGGAGCCAAAGGGCATATCGACCACCACAAAGGCCCGCTTCACGGCGCGCACCACGCTTTGGGCGTGGTATATCATCTGGTCGAGGGTGATGGGCAGGGTGGTTTCGTGGCCGGCCATGACGTTGGAGGCCGAGTCGCCCACGAGCAGCACGTCGATGCCAGCGCCGTCCAGAATTTGGGCCATAGAGAAGTCGTAGGCCGTGAGCATGGAAATTTTTTCCCCGCGCTCCTTCATGGCGAGCATCTGGTGGGTGGTAACGAGCTTGACTTCCTTGTGTTGGGACATGAGTGGGGGGTGGAAGAACGGTTTTTGAGGGATGCCGGCCGTTCGAGGGGCAAAGCTGGGAACAAATATTTTGATTTATCGCCGGACGAACGGGCACGTAAGATTAAACCCTTCAAAATCCCGACGTAGAAAGCCCGGCCAGCGCCCCAAATGGGCACTGGCCGGGCTTGTGCGGTGCGGAAAACGGGAACCTACTGTAACTGGGCGTTGCGGTTCCGGTTCAGCTTGAGGTCCTGCAACAGGCTGCTTTTGGCGGCAATGGTGATGCCGTAGCCTTTGTAGGTGCCGAAGGGAACCCAGTTGCCGGTGATTTGCCAGCAGTGCAGGTCGCGGTAAAAAACGATGTTGGGGTAAACGAACGTCTGGCTTGCCAGGTCGTAGCTGAAGTTGCCGCTCAGACGCAGGTTGGGCGTGAGCTTGACCGAGCCCGTGCCGCCTATGGTGTGCAGGGCGAGCAAGGGCTGGCGCGGGTCGCCGGGCCGGCGGGGCACGCGGTTGGTGGTGTAGCCGGCCGCGTAGGTCAGGGCCAGCTCCCAGGGAATCTCAAAGTCCACGTAGTCGGCGTAGTAATTGGGCGGGCCCACGGTGCCCAGGGTGGGGTCGTTGGTGG
>JAYSZD010000576.1:0-3692 GCA_043738185.1 Hymenobacter sp.
TGTACGGCCTCACGCCTCCAATGGAGGCCCTGCTCGCCGGCCTGCCAGCACCTCAGGCAGGCCCTTCGCTGTCAATCTGACAGCCCCACTTGCCTTGGAACAGGCTTTGAATACCACCCGACCAGCGGCCCGATGCTTGGCGTCCGGCCATTCCGTCTGTATTCGTTCGCCTCCTCATTTCATTGCCATGCAAGAAACCGGTTCCATTTCCATCCATACCGAGAACATCTTCCCCATCATCAAGAAGTTCTTGTACTCCGACCACGAGATTTTCCTGCGGGAGCTGGTCTCGAACGCCGTCGATGCTACTCAAAAGCTGAAAAGCCTGGCCCAGTTGGGCGAGTTCAAAGGCGAGCTGGGCGAGCTGAAAGTGCGCGTGACCGTGGACAAGGAAGCCCGTAAAATCACGATTTCGGACCGCGGCCTGGGCATGACCGGCGAGGAAATCAAGAAGTACATCAACCAGATTGCCTTCTCGGGCGCCACTGAATTTGTGGAGCAGTACAAGGAGAAGGACGCGGCCACGAAGGACCAGATTATCGGGCAGTTCGGCCTGGGTTTTTATTCCGCTTTCATGGTGGCCAAGGAGGTTGAAATTTTCTCGCAGAGCCACCAGGAAGGCACCGAAGCCGCCCATTGGACCTGCGACGGCAGCACCGCCTTCACTCTCGAAACCACCGAGAAAGCCGAGCGCGGCACCGATGTGGTGCTGCACGTAGCCGAAGATTCCGACGAATTCCTGGAGGAAGCCCGGCTGCGCACCATCCTCACCAAGTACTGCAAATTCCTGCCCATTCCCATTGAGTTCGAGGGCCAGCTCATCAACGACACCAACCCCATTTGGACTAAGCAGCCGAGCGAGCTCACCGATGAGGACTACAAGAAATTCTACCAGGAGCTCTACCCCATGAGCATGGACGAGCCCTTGTTCTGGATTCATCTCAACGTGGACTATCCGTTCAATTTAACTGGTATTCTGTACTTCCCGAAGGTTAAGGACGAGCTTCAGTTCTCGCGCAACAAGATTCAGCTCTACTCGCGTCAGGTGTTCATCACCGACGAGGTGAAGGACGTGGTGCCCGAGTTTCTGATGCTGCTGCACGGCGTGATTGACTCGCCTGATATTCCGCTCAACGTGAGCCGCAGCTTCCTGCAGGCTGATGCCGCGGTGCGCAAAATCAACACCTACATCACCAAGAAGGTGGCGGATAAGCTGAGCAGCCTCTTCAAGCAGGACCGGCCCGGCTACGAGGAGAAGTGGGGCGACATCGGCATGTTTGTGAAGTACGGCATGCTGAGCGATGAGAAGTTCTACGATAAGGGCAAGGACTTCGTGTTGCTGAAGAGTGTGGCCGACAAGTTGTTTACCATCAGCGAGTACACCGAGCACATTCAGGCCAACCAGCAGGACAAGGACGGCAACACCGTGGTGCTCTACACCAACGACGCCGAGGCGCAGCACGGCTTCGTGGCCGCCGCCCAGGAGCGTGGCTACGACGTGCTGAACTTCGACCACATCCTCGACCCCCACTTCATCGGCCAGCTGGAACAGAAGCTGGAGAAAACCAGCTTTAAGCGCGTGGACGCCGACACGGTGAGCAAGCTCATCGAAAAGGAAGGCACCACCGAAAGCGTGCTGAGTGAAGACGACACCACCAAGCTGGAAACCACCTTCACCACGGCCATCGCCAACCCGGCCATGCACGTGAAAGTGGCTGCCCTCAGCCCGCAGGATGCCCCGGTGGTCATCACCCAAAACGAGTTCATGCGCCGTATGAAGGACATGCAGCGCACCGGCGGCGGCGGTGGCATGCAGATGTTCGGCGCCTTCCCCGAGTCGTACGACGTGACCGTGAACGCCAACCACCCACTGGTAGCCAAAGTGCTGGCCGACGGTGGCGAGAAGCTCGCCAAACAAGCGTTTGATTTGGCCCTGCTGGCCCAGGGAATGCTGAAAGGCGAGGCCCTGACGGCCTTTGTGAAGCGCAGCACGGAGCTGCTCTAGCCGTAGCGTGGACTCTGTGAGTCCGCGTATGAACGACAAAAGGGGCGCGAAGCACATGCTTCGCGCCCCTTTTTGATTTAGGCTATGCCGGTGTGATTACGCGGACTCGCAGAGTCCACGCTACTTCCCGTTCCGCGCCACTACAAACATCCGGTCGCCAAACCGTCCGGTCAGCTTATTCAGATAATACGTCGGGTACTGCCCGGCCAGCTTGCTCACCTTCTCCACCACGCTGCCGCCCAGCCGGATGTTTTTGGGTGGCTTCACCGGATTCAGCAGTTCTACTACTTCAAAGCCGTGCTGCTCGAGCATTTTGGTGATGGTAGCGGGGGTGAATTCGAACAGGTGGTAGGGCGGAATGTCCATCTTGCGCTCTTTGCCCAGCAGGCCATAGGCGGCGAAACCCAGCCGCACGGTGGGCAGGTTGAGCGTGGCGGGCAGGGCCAGCACCAGCAGCCCGCCCGGCTCCAGAATGCGGTGGAACTTGGCCAGCGTAGCGGCGGGCGAGAGCAAGTGCTCCAGCACATCGCCCATGTAGGCTAGGTCGAACTGGTTTTCGTGGAAATCCTCGGTGGTTTCGATGTTGCCCGTGACGACGGGTAGGTGTAGCTCGCGGCGGGCAAAGTCGGCGGCGTGCGCCGAAATTTCGAGGCCGTGCACCTGCCAGCCCAGGTTTTCCAGGCTTTTGAGGGTGTAACCGGGGCCGCAGCCCACGTCCAGATACCGGAACTTGCGGCCGGGGTACTTAGCCAGGATATAATTGGTGAACTTGTCGGGCCGCACCTGGTTTAAAGCAGCCTGCTTCTGGCCTTCTTCGATGAAAACGGTGTCCTGCTGGGTGCGGTCGTAGTTGGGGCGCTCCGTGAAGTAGTCCTTGCCATACAGCCGTTCCAGCTGCGCGGGCGTGGGCTGCGGGTCCAGAAACATCAGGGCGCAGCGGCGGCACTGGGTGCCTTGCAGCTTTTGGCCCTCGAATTCGTAATAGAAAGGCAGCTTCTTAAAATCGATGCTGCCGCACAAGTCACAGGTACGCATGGATGTAGCGCGAACTTTGTAGTTCGCGTTGCCGCACGGTCAATTCTCGTAACAACAACGCGGGGACGCGAACCACAAAGTTCGCGCTACTTCGCCCAAGATTCTCCACCTCAAAACTGGAGCCTACATCTTATGCTCGACGTTCTTATTATCGGTGCCGGCCCCGTGGGCCTGGCCTGCGCCCTCGAAACCCAGCGCAAAGGCCTCACCGTGGCCATTGTCGAAAAAGGCGCGCTGGTTAATTCCATCGTGGGCTACCCTACCAATATGGAGTTTTTCTCCACGCCCGAGCTGCTCGAAATCGGCGGCTACCCGTTTCCCACGGCCCACTATAAGCCCCTGCGCGAAGACGCTCTGGACTACTACCAGCGCGTGGCCCGCAGCGAAAAGCTGACTATTCGCCTGCACGAGACCGTACTACGCATGACCGGGGAGCAGGGCAATTTCCTGATTGAAACCGACAAGGGCGAAATCCGCACCCGCAACGTGGTGGTGGCCACCGGCTTCTACGACCTGCCCAACCCGCTGGGCGTGCCCGGCGAGGATTTGCCGCACGTCAGCCACTACTACAAGGAGCCCTACCGGCACGTTCTGCAAAACGTTGTCGTCATCGGGGCCAAAAACTCCTCTGCCAAAGCCGCTTTGCAACTCA
>JAYSZD010000577.1:0-9735 GCA_043738185.1 Hymenobacter sp.
ACAAGACGCTGGTGAACCCGAGCCATGCGCTACTGTGGCTACCGTGCAGCTTTGCAATGGTAAAACAGCCATGTGCCTCACCGAACACACTTCGCTCAAGCTCGAAAACGGCCTCATTCTGCACCCCAGCGGAGCCGTTTGGCAGGCGTATCTGCCCAAGCAATTAGACGGGCAAGTTCTGCGAATCAGCTACGAAATAATTCCTCACTTAACGTATGATGCTCCCGGCTATGAAAATGCCACCCTCTCCTGCCTGGAAAGCGTTCAGTTCCGATGTGGCAACGAGTAAGCGAGACAGCACGAAAAAGCCCCGAATCATTGCTGAGTCGGGGCTTTTTTGTGCTGCTTAAATTGTGCTACAGCGCGGCCATTTCTTCGCGCACGAAGTCGGCCAGGGTGCGCAGGTAATCGGTGCTGAAATCGAAGCGGATACCGGCGGCGGCGTAAATCTGGCCAATCGGTGCGGTGTAGCCCAGGGCCAGGGCGCGCTTGTAAGCGGCCATTCCTTCGGCCGGGTTCTGGCGGAAGTTGCGCCACACGGCAATGGCGCCGAGCTGGGCCATGGCGTATTCAACGTAATAAAAGGGCACTTCGTAGAGGTGCAGCTGCTTCTGCCAGAGGTAGGGCTTGAACTCCTCCAACCCTCGCCAGTCGACGGTGCGCTGGTTGAACTCATCGAAAATCTGCGCCCAGCGGCGGTGGCGCTCAGCCTCGGTGTGGGCCGGGTTTTCGTAAATCCAGTGCTGAAATTTATCGATGGTAGCCACCCACGGGAACGTTTCGAGCACGCTTTCGAGATGCGTTTTCTTGGCCCGGCGCAGGTCTTCGGCATTCGGAAAGAAGACGTGCCACTGGTCCATGCTCATGAGCTCCATGCTCATCGAAGCCAGCTCTGCCACCTCGGACGGCGGGTGCTTATCGGCGCCCAGCGGCAGGCCGCGGGTGAGGAAGGAATGCACCGCGTGGCCGCCTTCGTGCAGCATGGTCACCACGTCGCGTAGGCTGCTAGTGGCGTTCATGAAGATAAAAGGCACGCCCGTCTCGTCCAGTGGGTAGTTGTAGCCGCCGGGAGCTTTGCCCTTGCGGCTTTCTAGGTCGAGGTGGCCCATCTGACGCATGGTGCTCAGGCAGTCGCCCAGATAGGAATCCAGGTTTTGGAAGACGGTTATGGTTTTATCCAGCAGCTCGGCGCCGGTGCCGAAGGGCCGCAGAGGCGCTTTGCCGCTGGGGTCTACGTCGAGGTCCCAGGGCCGCAGGGCGGGTTGGTTAAGGTCCTGGCGGCGCTCCAAATCGAAGTCGTCGCACAGGGGCACCACCGTTTCGCGAATGGCCCGATGGAAATTGAAACAGTCCTGCGGCGTGTAGTCGAACCGGCCCAGGGCGGCAAACATATAGTCGCGAAAGTTGGCAAACCCGGCATTCAGCGCCACTTGGTTGCGCAGGGCTACCAGCTCGGAAAACAGGGCATCGAGGGGCCCGGCGTCTTGCAGGCGGCGGGCCTGAATGGCGCGCCACGTCGTTTCCCGCACGGCGCGGTCGGGGCTTTTGAGGCGGTCGGCGGCCTGGGGCAAGGTCAGCTCCTGGCCGTCGATGGTCACGTTCATGGCGCCCACCGTGGCGGCGTACTGCTGCTGCTTGGTACTAATTTCAGTTTTGAGCGGGATGTTCTCCACGCGATATATCTCCGAGGCCCGACGCACCGAGCGTAGAAACACGCCATAGCGGTTCTCGTTGAGGCCCGCCAAATGGGGCGAGGCCAGCATTTTTTCGTTCAGGGCGTGGTCGTAGGGGGCTACCTGGGGCTCCACTTCGTTCACAAAATATTGGAACGCCTCGGCACGGCCGCCATCCTGCGTGTCGCAGGTCATGCGGATGTAGCGCCAGGCGAGGTCCTCACTCAGCACCGCTTCCAGCTCGGAGCGGTCAAGGAGCCAGCGCTCCAGTTCGGCCGCAGTGTGTACCGGCCGGTCCTGCAGCTCCTGAAAAAACGGTTCAATAGCCGCCCAGTCGGTTACCGTAAAATCTTCGGGCAGGTACTGGCGCGGGGGCCGGCTGGTATCAGTCGCCGATTCGGCGGTAGGTTCAACAAGATGCATCATAAAGCAATGATAATCGAAAATAGTGGGCTCAGTTGTTGCCATACGCAACAGGCTGGAATTGGGACTTGCGGCCGGCTGTAACTTACACGTCAGCCTTCACTCACAAACCGGAGCTACCCAATCTCAATCACCACGTCGTCGGTCATCGGGTGGCCCACGCAGGTCAGAATGTAGCCCTGCTTCAGCTCCGAATCTGATAACCCTTCGCGCTCATCCAGATGCACTTTGCCGCTCAGGCACTTGCCGCGGCAAGCGGTGCACAGGCCCGCCTGACAGGAATATGGCAGGTCAATATCCTGGTCGAGCGCCGTTTCGAGAATGGTTTTCCCGGCGGGCACCTCAATTACGTACTCGCTGCCTTCGTATTGAATGGTGACCGAGCGGGTGGTCTTGGTGTTATCGGCGGCGCTGGTCGACACGTCGCCGTGGCCGTTGGGCTGGCCGGCAATGGCTTCGGCCGTTTCGGCCGTAGCCACGAAGCTTTCGCGGCGGATGCGGGACTCCGGCACTTTCAGCAGGTCGAGGGCGGCGCGGGCTTCGGTCATCAGGCCCTCGGGGCCGCACATGAAATACTCGGCCTGCTCGGCCGGAAACTGATGGCGCTGCTCCAGAATGCGCAGCAGCATGGTCCGGTTCAGGCGGCCGGTGTGGCGGTGTGCGCCACCGGCCTGCAGCGGCTGGCTGTACACGTGTTCTACCTGCACGCGGCCGTTCGAGCTGGCTTCGAGAGCAGCAAGCTGCTTCTGGAAAATCACCGACTCCTCGTTGCGGTTGCCGTAAACCAGCAGTACATGGCTGTTGGGCTCGGAATTCACCACCGCTTTCAGCATGGACATGAGCGGCGTGATGCCCGAACCGGCGCCAATGAGCACCAGCGAGCGGGCGGCCTTGGGGCTGGGGCTGAGGGTGAAGTTGCCCAGCGGCTCCATCACTTCCAGCTGCTGGCCCACCTTCACCGTGTCGAGCAAATAATTGCTCACCAGGCCGCCGGTCACGCGCTTCACCGTCACGGACAGGCGTGGGGCCTCGTGCGGCGTGCTGCTGAGCGAGTAGGCGCGGCGCTCTTTTTTGCCGCCCGGGCCGCAGGGTAAAATCAGCGTCAGAAACTGGCCGGGGCGGCTGGCAATCGGGGCTTTATCGGGCCGCTCCAGATGAATGGTAACAGAATCAGCAGTTTCCTGGGTCAGCTCAACAACGGTCAGGGTTTGGTACATCGGGGAAATAAACGAATGAGTGGATGGCGAAAACCAGGCCGCGCCCGGAGTGTTTCCAGTAATTTTGGGGCCAGCAGGCCGCCCCCGGCGCGATGACGCGGGCGACTTGCGCTGCAAAGGTAACTTGCCGCCTGGGCTACGGGTTTACGCCGGCCCACGGTTTCATCCACACCCGCATTTCTTCCCCTGTTTTGCTCACTGCCCTGCTCCAGCGCCATCAGGCCCACTTCGGCCCCGTGCTCCCCGTCGACCTCAACAGCCCCGCCGTGGCCCGGCTCGATTTCACCGCCGCCAACCCCCATATAGCCACGGCCGACCTGCGCGACACCGCCGCATTTGCCCAGCTGGTGGAGGAGCTACTGGCTATCCAAGAGGCCAGCATCGGCGTGGGCGGCTACCTCGAAAACCGCGTCATCTACCGTCGCAGCCAGCATTTTGGCCCTGGTCAGGTCGAAGAAGCCCGCTCCTTACACTTGGGCGTAGACGTGTGGCTGCCCGCCGGTACGCCCGTGCTGGCCCCGCTGTCCGCCACCATTCACAGCCTGGCCGACAACGACAATTTCGGCGACTACGGCCCCACCGTCATTCTCCAGCACGAACTGGAAGGCACCACATTCTACAGCCTCTATGGCCACCTCAGCCGCCACGAGTTCCGGCAGCTGCGCGTGGGCCAGCAGCTGGAAAAAGGCGAAGCGTTTGCTGCCGTGGGGCCCTACCCCGAAAACGGCGACTGGCCGGCCCACCTGCATTTCCAGCTGATGGTCGACATGCAGGGCCGCGTGGGTGACTTCCCCGGCGTGGCCCCGCCCAGCGAGCAGGCGGCATGGGCGGCTCTATGCCCCAACCCGAATCTGGTGCTGCAGTGCCAGTATATCTGAACCGCGGATTTATCGGATTCGTCGGATGAACCGGATTTTGTGGCTGGCCGCAACGAGAGCATTGTAAATTACAACGGCCACCCAATGAGTGGCCGTTTGTTTTAGGGCTGGATTAAGCTGAGCACTCGGCCACGAAATCCGGTTCATCCGGTTAATCCGCGGTTCAGACAATTAGTCAAACTTGATGGCCACCACCGGCTTAATCCGGGAAATCAGGTAAGTGGGAATCAGCACGGCCAGCAGCGAGGCGGCGAAGGTGGCCAGGTTGAGAACAACCAACATGCGGGGGTCCCAAGAAATCGGCACCCGGTCCATGTAGTAATTCTCGGGGTCGAGCGGAATCACGTGGAAGTAGTACTGCACGGCACAAAAGCCCACGGCAATGACATTGCCAATGAGCATGCCGCGCACCGTGAGCGAAAGCCCCCGGAAAAAAAACATCTGCCGAATCTGATTATCCGTGGCGCCCAGCGCTTTCAGCACGCCAATCATGTTGGTGCGCTCCAGAATCATAATAAAAATGGTGGCCACCATGTTGAACGTGGCCACGAAAATTATCAGCAACAGGAAAATAATCACGTTGCGGTTCAGCAATTGCAGCCAGTCGAATAGCTGCGCGTACTGGTCGGTTATCTTGTCGATTTTGAGGTCGTAGGGCAGCTGCTCGTAAAAATTATCAGCGGTCTGGTCCAGGGCAGCGAAATCATTGAGCACCACTTCCATACCGCCCACCAGAGAGTCGGCCCAAACGGGCGAGTTCAGGTCGCGGATTTGCCGCAAATCGCCGATGACGTACACTTCATCGAACTCGTCGAGCCCGGTGGAGTAAATGCCGCTCACCCGAAATTGCCGGATACGCGGCGGATTCTGAATAAAATAAAACAGCGCCTTGTCGCCCACGGCCAGCCGGAGCTTGTCGGCCACTTTGCGCGAAACCAGTACATCGTCGCTGGCCGCTGAATCCGGAAACGTCAGAAACTTGCCGCTCTGCAGGTTCTGGCGCATGGGCGAGGCCCCGTCGGTTTCAGCAATGCCTTTGAGCACCACACCCAAGACCTCGTCTTTGGTTTTGATGATGGCCGTTTTCACGGCGAAGGGATGCGTGGATTTCACCTGCGGAAACTGCCGCAGTTCCTGCACCAGGGGCGGCCCGGCGATGGGCGCCACTTCCAGCGAGTTATTGGTGTCGTAGCGCGAAATCTGCAGGTGCGCCCCAAACGAGAAAATCTTGTTCTGAATCTCGTTGCGGAAGCCCTGTAGGATGGCAAACGATACTATCATCACCGCCAAGCCCATGGCTATGCTGATGATGGCTATTTTTGTGACCGACGAAGTGAACGAGCCGGAATTGGCTCCTCCATCAATCTTTTGCGAAATGTAGCGGGCGACGTTCATTATGTGAGCGTAAAGCTACGTTTCCAACCGGTATTGGCCGCGCTGCGGCTTGCCGATGGCCGAGCCGCAGCGGTCTGCTTCCTAATTTCAGCCTTTTCAAGTTCCTTTATGCTTGCTATTTCTGCCAAAATCGCCTTTTCATTTCTGCTGGCCGTGCCTTCGTGTAGCTCGTCGTCGCCCGCTGTTTCGGCGGCCGGCAGCCCGCCTATCAAGCAAAACCCCATCGTGACGCCGGCTGCGGCAGTGCCCGTCATCGTGGGCGCTGAGCGAATGGACCAGTACCTGCCCCAGCTACTAAACAAACGCGTCGGCCTGGTCGTCAACCAAACCTCGCGCGTCGGCAACGCTTTTCTGGTGGATACCTTGCGGGCGCGGGGCGTGAACGTGACGGCCATTTTCGCCCCCGAGCACGGTTTCCGGGGTGAGGAAGCTGATGGCGCGACCATCAAGGACGGGCGCGACGCCCGCAGCGGCGTAGCTGTGCGGTCGGTGTATGGCAAAACTAAAAAGCCAACGCCGGAAATGCTCGCTGATGTCGACGTACTGGTTTTTGATATTCAGGACGTGGGCGCGCGCTTCTACACCTTCATCAGCACGCTGCATTACGTGATGGAGGCCGCGGCCGAGCTCAACAAGCAAGTGGTGGTGCTGGACCGCCCCAATCCCAACGGCGACCTCGTGGACGGCCCCGTGCTGGAGCCCGCCCATAAATCCTTCGTGGGACTCGACCCGCTGCCCATTGCCCACGGCCTGACGGTGGGCGAGCTGGCCAACATGCTGAACGGCGAAAAGTGGCTGGCCGGGGGCAAGCGCTGCCCGCTCACGGTGGTACCGATGGCCCATGGCTACACCCACGCCACCAAGTACCACCTGCCGGTACGCCCCTCCCCCAACCTACCCACCGACCAATCGGTGGCCCTGTACCCGAGCATCTGCCTTTTTGAAGGCACCAACGTGAGCGTGGGCCGGGGCACGCTCACCCCGTTTGAAGTTATTGGTAGTCCGAAGCAGCCGGCCAGCCGGCCGTTCGCTTTCACACCCCGCCCCAACGCGGGTTCGCCCACGCCGCCCCTCAACGGCCAGCGCTGCTACGGCCTGAACCTGACCGATGCGCCCACCCGCGAAGCATCGGGGCTGGTGCTTAAATACCTGCTCGACTTTTATCAGCAAAGCACTGATAAGGCCAACTTTTTCGGCAAGTATTTCGAGCAGCTTTCCGGCACCCGCACGCTCCGCGAGCAAATTGTTGCCGGCAAAAGCGAAGCCGAAATCCGGGCTTCCTGGCAGCCCGGCCTGGATAAATTCAAAACCATTCGCAGCCAGTATTTGCTGTATCCGGAACGGTAGGGTCGGGGCGTTAACCGGGGTTTCTTTTTATCATTTGTGCAGGACTGCCTGCTACATTGTACATGCTGAAAATCGTTTTCATGGGCACGCCCGATTTTGCCGTGCCCACCCTAGAAAGCCTGCTGGCCTGGCCCGGCGGCACCGTAGTGGCCGTGCTAACGGCGCCCGACCGGCCCGCCGGGCGCGGGCGCCAGCTGCAAGCCTCCGCCGTGAAGGTAGCGGCCGAAGCCCACGGCCTACCGGTGTTGCAGCCCACTAACCTGAAATCCCCCGATTTTCAGACCGAGCTGCAGGCGTTTGGGGCCGATTTGCAGGTGGTGGTGGCCTTCCGCATGCTGCCCGAGGCGGTGTGGAACATGCCCCGGCTGGGCTCCATTAATATTCACGCCTCATTGCTGCCGCAGTACCGCGGCGCGGCTCCCATCAACTGGGCGCTGATGCACGGCGACACCGAAACGGGCGTTACGTCCTTCTTTTTACGCCATGAAATCGATACCGGCGACCTGATTTTTCAGGACCGGGTACCCATTGCGCCCGATGACGATTTTGGCAGCCTCTACGACAAGCTGAAAGTGGTGGGCGCGGCCTTGGCCCGGCGCTCGGTGGAAGCCATCGCGGCGGGCACCGCGCCCAGCATCCCGCAGGCCCAGCACGACGCCCTGCGCCCCGCGCCCAAGCTCACCAAAGAAACCGGCCGGCTCGACTTCACGCGGCCCGCCGCGACGCTCGTGAATCAGGTGCGCGGCCTGGCCCCTTTTCCCGGCGCGTACACCACGCTCGAAGACGGGCGCACGCTCAAAATATTCAAGGCCCGCGCCGTACCAACGGACGTCAGCCTGCCGCCTTACTTTGCCGTGACGCCCGGCGCGCGCACCAGCGACGGGCGCACCTACGTCCGCATCCAGACCGACCCGGAAAATGACGGCGGCTTGCTGGAGCTACTCGAAGTGCAGCTTGAAGGCAAAAAGCGCATGTCGATTGAAGAGCTGCTACGGGGCCATAAGTTGGCCTAGTTCCCCGCCCCAGGCTGGTATCCGGCTTCTATTCTGCCCAGTCTTCCCGGAATGATTTCACCGCTGATTAATTTCTGATTACATGGTTTTTTTCGTAGTTGCCGTTGCTGAAAACGGCGTTATTGGTAATAACGGCGAGCTGCCCTGGGGCCGTCTGCCCGCCGACTTGCAGCATTTCAAGCGGCTCACGCTGGGCCATCCGGTCATCATGGGGCGCCGTACTTTCGACAGCCTGGGCCGGGCCCTGCCCAAACGTCCCAACATCGTGGTAACCCGCCAGGCTGACTGGACCGCGCCCGGCTGCGAAACGGCAGCGTCGTTACCCGCCGCATTGGAGCGTGCCCTCGCGCTGAACGAGGAGGTCTGTGTCATTGGCGGGGGCGAAATCTACCAGCAGGCCCTGCCCGCCGCCGACGTTATCTACCTCACCGAGGTACACCATGATTTCGAAGGCGACGCGGTGTTCCCGCCCCTCTCGTCCACCGAATGGCGCGAAGAATCCCGCGAGCGCCACGAAGCCGACGAGCAGCACGCCTACGCCTTCAGCTTCGTCACGCTACGGCGGCGCTAAGGCGCGATTTTGAGCCCTCACGCACGGGCACTTATTCCATTTATTGTCATGCTGGGCTTGTCGAAGCATCTCGCTCGCTTCATTGGACGGTTTCAACGGAGCGGTAGAGATGCTTCGACAAGCTCAGCATAACAATCTTTTGAATGTGGTTACTTTTGTTTTCGTGTCTGTCGAGACACGAAAAAGCCCCAATGCTATGCAGCATTGGGGCTTTTTTCATTCGCTTCCTTCGTTCAGGCGGTGGCTAGCGCATCAGCACCAGCTTGCCCCAATCGTTTTTGAAGGCCGTATCGCCAACGGTGTCACGACGGTCGAACTGCCCGCTCGGGTCGTCAAGCGACACGCGGTAGAGGTAGGTGCCATTGGCCAGCCGGTCGCCGAAGGAGTCGGTACCGTCCCAGGCAAAATCGGTGATGTTGTTGCCGATGTGCAGCGGGCCCAGCTCGTTCATGAAAATCTCGCGCACTACGCGGCCGGTGATGGTCATAATCTGGATTTTCATGTTGCGCGGCAGCTCCTGGCCCGTCACCGTGAACACGAAGCGCGCCTTACTCACCACGGGGTTGGGGTATGGGTACACGTTGGTAATTTTCGAGGTGTTCACCACTTCAAATTTCACCTGAAACTCCTGGCTGCCGGCGCTGGCACTGTTGGGGTCGCGCCCTTGCACCCGCAGCGTGTAGAAGCCATCGGCCAGCGGTGCGCCAAGGCCGGGGCGGTACTCCAGCTTGGCCACGCTGCCCTCGCCCACCGTCACGCTAAAGTTGACTTCCGGACTGTTCAAGTCCACAAGTGTGGCCGTGGCCGCACCCTGTTTCTGCAGCGTCACCGTGAACACCGTACGGTCGGTGATGGGATTTAGCTTGTCCTCGTCACTTAGCTGAATCGTGATGACCGGCGAGGGCGACACCAGCTCGCCGTTGAGAATGTGACGGCCGTCGAAAGCCACGTCCAGCGTAGGTGCCACGTTGTTATCATCAATAGTGAAGGGTTCCAGCAGCAGCTCGTTGTTGGAATACACCTGCTCGGGCTGGATGCGAGGGTTGACGAACACCTCAAAAGCCAGGGAGCCAAAAATACCCCGCACGTCGAACTCCACGTTGATGGTAGCCACCGCACCGGGAGCCAAAGCACCGGGGAAAGTCACCTCAATCGTCTTTGCCACCACGTTGGTAACGGTATTGCGCAGACGAACCTGGGCTTTGAGCGGCGCTAAGA
>JAYSZD010000578.1:0-9733 GCA_043738185.1 Hymenobacter sp.
ATGATTACCACCACCAACGAGCATCTGTACCAGCACCTGCTGCGCCTGCGCACCCACGGCATCACCCGCGACCCGGCCGACCTCAGCCGCGAGGCCGATGGCGGCTGGTACATGGAAATGCAGGAGCTCGGCTACAACTACCGCCTACCCGACCTCAACTGCGCCCTCGGCCTGAGCCAGCTCGCCCGCGCCGACCAGGGCCTGGCCCGGCGCCGCCAGCTGGCCGCCCGCTACGACGCCGCTTTTGCCACAATGCCCGGCGTGACGCCACTCGCGCCCGGCCGCCCCGGCCACGCCTACCACCTCTACGTCATTCAGATAGCCGACCGCAAGGGCCTCTACGACTTCCTCAAAACCCACCAGATTTTTGCGCAGGTGCACTACATTCCAGTGCACCGCATGCCGTATTACGAGGGGTTGGGCTGGCGGGCCGGCGACTTCCCCAAGGCTGAGGAATATTACGCCCACTGCCTGAGTATTCCGCTCTTTCCCACCCTCACCGATGAGGAGCAGGACTATGTGATGGCGTGCATCAACGAGTTTTCAACTCGAATTAAAAATTAAAAATGAAGAATTAAAAACCCAGAATTGCCCCTTACGCACACTGGACTACCCCTCATTTTTAATTTTTAATTTTTAATTTCCTTCCCCTTGCATACTCAACAAGAAGACTTCTGGTCCGGCGATTTTGGCCGCGAGTACACCGACCGCAATTCCCGCCCATTGGACGAGTGGAATGCGTTTTATCGCGGCATTTTCGGGCACACCAAGCTGGAGATGAATGCCGAATTCCTGGGCGACCTACCCCGAGATGCCCGCATTCTGGAAGTGGGCTGCAACACCGGCATGCAGCTGATGGGCCTGCAAGCCGCTGGTTTTGAGTACCTATACGGCATCGAGCTCCAGCAATACGCCGTAGAGAAAGCCCGCGAGTTTGTGCGCGGCGTAAACATTCTGCAAGGCAGCGGCTTCGACCTGCCCTTCAAGGACAACTACTTTGATGTGGTGTGCACCAACGGCGTGCTCATTCACATCGCGCCGGCCGACCTGCCCCGCATCATGGGCGAGATGGTGCGCTGCTCGCGCCGCTACATCATGGGTTTTGAATATTACGCGCCGGAAACCACGTCCATCCCCTATCGGGGCAACGAAGGCTTCCTCTGGAAAGCCAATTTCGCGCAGCTTTTCCTGGACAGTTTTCCCGAGCTGCGCTTGGTGAAGCAGCAGCTGTATCCCTACGTGAACGATGCCGAGCGAGGCAACCAAGACGTAATGTTTCTACTCGAAAAAACCGCCTGATGCAGCGCGCCGGCATTATTTCGCAGGTGCGGATGGGCAGCACGCGGCTACCGGGCAAGGTGCTGCTGCCCGCCGCCGGGCGGCCCTTGCTGGATTACCACGTGGCCCGACTGCGCCAAAGCAGCCTGCCCGTGCTGCTGGCCACCACCACCGAGCCGGCCGACGAGGAGCTGGCCGCCTACGCCGAAGCGCACGCCCTGCCCTGCCACCGCGGCAGCGAAACCGACGTGCTGGCCCGCTACTTCGAAACGGCCCAGCGCTTCGGGCTCGATGCCATCGTGCGCGTCACCAGCGACTGCCCGCTGGTGGACGGCCACCTGATTGGGGACGCCGTAGCCCGGTATCTGGCCGAGGATAACCCACTGGTGTACCGCTCCAATTCCATCGTGCGCACCTTTCCGCGGGGGCTAGATTTTGAGATTTTCTCCATGCAGATGCTCGCCGAGGCCCACGCCAACGCCACGTCGCCCTACGAGCGAGAACACGTCACGCCCTACCTCAAGGCCAACCCGACCACGGCAGGCCGGGTGGTTTACCGCGACGAGGTGTGGCCGGGCGGCGACTTTAGCCGCTTCCGCATCACCCTGGATACGACCGAAGACTACGCCGTGCTGCGCGCCCTGATTGAACAGCACGACGCAGCCGATTTGGGCACGGCCGACCTGCTCAGCTTGTTGGCGGCCCACCCCGAAATCATGGCCCTGAACGCCCACATCGAGCAAAAAACCGCATGAACTTGCCCGATTCCCTGCGCCTGAACACGTACGGCTTTTACGAAATCAACGAAAAACCTGCGCCGGAAGCGCTGCAGAAATATTATGAGCAACGCTATTATCAGGAGGCGCTAACCACCTACACGGCCGCCTACTCGCCCGAAGAGCAGGAGCACTTTAATGGCCTGCTGCGCCTGCGTCACTGGGTGCTGGAAAATCTACCCGCGGCAACCGCAATTCCGGGCGAACCGCTACCCAGGGCCGCATCCAGCTCGCAGCGGTTTCTTGATATTGGCTGCGGAGAAGGCTGGGCACTGGCTTATTTCAAGCGCCAGCGCTGGGAAGTAACCGGCCTGGATTTCAGCAACTTCGCCCTCACACAGTTCCATCCCGATTTACTACCCCACCTGCGCACCGGCGACTTGTTTGAGAGCCTGCGTCAGCTCGTGGCGGAAGAACAGCGCTTCGAGATATTATGGCTGGATAACGTGCTGGAGCACGTGCTGGAACCGGCCGAGCTGCTGCGCTTGTGCCGCCAACTGGTGGCGCCGGGCGGAGCCCTATTGGTTGACGTGCCCAACGATTTTTCGGCCCTGCAACAGCATGCGCTCAGCACCGGAGCCATTGACCGCCCTTTCTGGGTGGTCCTGCCCGACCACCTCTCCTACTTTAATTCAACCGGCCTGCGCAACCTGGTCGAGGACACCGGCTGGCAGGTAGCCCGGCTGCTGGGCGACCACCCCATCGACCTTAACCTGCTTACCACACACAGCAACTATGTGATGAACCGCGCAGTAGGCAAGGCGGCGCACCAGGCCCGCGTTGCGCAGGACAATTTCCTACTGCGTACGGCACCGTTGCCAGCTGTCGCTACTTATTACGAAGCGCTGGCTGGTATGGGGCTGGGCCGCAGCATTGTTGCATTTTTGCAGCCGGTTTAAAGTAGACAGGTAGTTGTTGACGCTATTCAACTGCTGCCTGACGAACCCCATCAACCACTAACCCCCACTATGTCCGCTATTTCCGTGCTCAGCGGGGCCTCGGCGCCCGAGCAGACCCGCCGCGAAGGCTTCGCCCAGACCCTGCGCGAGTCGCCCATTCCAAACACCGAGCTACTCAACAACCTGGGCCTTTATTTGAACCGCCAGACGCTTTCACGGCTGCTGTTTTTCACGGAGCTGTACCAGCAGATTATCCCGGTGCATGGCGTGGCCATGGAATTTGGCGTGCGCTGGGGCCAGAATCTGGCCCTCATGCACGCGCTGCGCGGCATCTACGAACCGTTCAACTACAACCGCAAAATCATTGGATTCGACACCTTTGGCGGCTTCCCGTCCGTCGATGCCAAGGACGGAGACCGGGTGAAGGCCGGCGACTACAGCGTGACGCCCGAGTACCAGGAGTACCTCACCCAAATTCTGGCTCTGCACGAAACCGACAGCCCCATCCCCCATAAGCGCAAGTTTGAGCTAGTAGCCGGCGACGCCTCCGAAACCGTGCCCCGCTACCTCCGCGACCACCCCGAAACGGTCATCGCCTTCGCGTATTTCGATTTCGACATCTACGCGCCCACCAAAGCCTGCCTCGAAGCCATCCGCCCCCGCCTCACCAAAGGCGCCATCGTGGCTTTCGACGAGTTGAACTGCCCGGAATTTCCCGGCGAAACCCTGGCCTTCGACGAGGTATTTGGCATCGCGAATTATGCGCTACGTCGCAGCCCGTTAAATCCGCTCATTTCGTATCTGGTGGTGTAGGAATGCGCCTTGGCGCGTTCCTACATCCTCTTGTATCTGGCCTTTTCAAATTGGAACAGCATCCATTCCAACGATTGAAAACGCCAGGGCGCGCTCCTGCATCCAACCTGTTTACAATGAAAGCGCCGTTCTTTCATCGCATGAAAACGTACAAATCCTTGTCGCAAGCCGAATTTTGCCACGAAAGCTACCGGCTGATTCCCATTCGTTACGAGGACCGGGAACCCATTCGGGCGTGGCGCAACGCACAGCTCGACGTATTGCGCCAAGCCACGCCGTTGACTGACGCGCAGCAGGAAACGTATTTCCAGCGCGTGGTGCTGCCTTTGTTCGACCAGGAGCAGCCGGGACAGCTGTTGTTTTCGCTTTTGCACAATAACGAACTAGTGGCTTACGGCGGGCTGGTGCACATTTCGTGGCCCGACGGCCGGGCCGAGGTCTCGTTTCTGGTGGACCCCGTCCGGGCAGCCGAGCCAGCCACGTACCACCACGATTTCCGGGCGCACCTGCAGTTGCTGGGCCAGGTGGCATTTGGGGCGCTGCAATTCAACCGCTTATTCACCGAAACCTACGACATCCGGCCGGCGCACGTGGCCATTCTGGAAGAGGCCGGATTTCGGCTGGAAGGCCGCTTGCGGCAACATGTGCAGCTAAAGCCGGGTACTTTTGCCGACTCACTGATGCACGGCCAGCTGGCCGCCGACTATGCCACAGCCTTTGATTCTGCCCTTTAGACGAGTTTTCATCAGCGGCGGTGCCGGGGTGATTGGCCAGGAAATGGTGCGCCGCCTGGCCGCGCTGCCCGCCGATATTGAGGTGCTGGTGGGTGACCTCAAGCCCCGGCCGGCCGATTTCCCGGCCCGGTTCCAGTACCACCAGGGCGACCTGAACCTGTTGACCGAAGCGGAAATTGCCGTTTTTGCGCCCGACCTGTTCATTCACCTCGCCGCCACCTTCGAGCGCTCCACCGAAACCTACGGGTTTTGGGAAGAGAACTTTCAGCACAACGTGCGCCTCAGCCACCACCTGATGACAGTACAGAAGGACCTGCCCTCGCTGCGGCGCGTGGTGTTTGCTTCCAGCTACCTCATCTACGACCCGGCGCTCTACAACTTTGCCGAGGTGCCGGCCCAGCCCCGCAGCCTGCGCGAAGACGACCCAATTGCCCCCCGCAACCTCACGGGCATGGCCAAGCTGGCCCACGAAATCGAGCTGCGCTTCCTGCAAACCTTCCGGGCCGGGCAGTTCAGCACCGCCATTCCGCGCATTTACCGCGGCTACGGCCGCAACGGGCGCGACATCACGTCGCGCTGGGTGCGCATGCTGCTGGCCGGCGAGGAAATCACCGTCTACGGCGCCGAGTCGTATTTCGACTACCTCTATGCGGCCGATACGGCCGAGGGGCTGCTACGGCTGGCGGCGGCCGAAACCGTTACGGGCATCATCAATTTCGGCACCGGGCAGGCGCGCCGCGTGGCCGATGTGGTGGACGTACTACGCCAGAATTTTCCCAACCTGCGGGCCCGATACGTGGCTTCCGACATTCCCTTCGAAGCTTCGCAAGCCGATATGACGCGTTGGAAAAGCCAGATTGACTGGCTGCCGCCCACGTCACTGGAAATGGCCATTCCGGAAATCATTGCCTACGAAGAGAGCCGCGCGGCCACTAGCCCGGCGGCCAAGGCGCCCGGCCACATCCTCGTCAGCAGCGCGGCGGCCAAAGTGCCGTTGGTGCAGGCCGTGCGCACGGCGGCCCAGCGCCTGCACCCCGACATCAAAGTGGTGGCCGGCGACCTGAACCCCAGCTGTCTGGCCCGGCACTTTGCTGATGCGTTCTGGCTCATGCCGCCCACGTCCGACGAGCATCTGGCCGACATCATTAGCTATTGCCAGGAGCACGGCATCGGCCACGTTATCCCGACGCGCGATGGCGAGCTGGCTTTTTGGAGCCGCCACCGCGCCACCCTGGCCGACGCCGGAATTGCCGTGCTGGTGAGCGCGCCCGAGGCCGTGCAGCGCTGCCTCGACAAGCTGGAATTTGCCGCCTTTGGCCAGGAAAACGGCTTGCCCGTCATCCTCACCACCCTTTCCCTCGACGGACAGTACGTCTTTGACCGTCGGGACGGAACGGCGACGAACAGCTTTGTGGTGAAGGAGCGGCACGGCGCCGGCTCCCTCAGCCTGGGCCTCAACCTACCCAAAGCCGCGGCGCTGGCCCACGCCCAACACTTGGCAGAACCTATCTTTCAGCCCTTTATCAAAGGCCAGGAAATCAGCGTGGATGCGTATGTAAGCCGCAACGGCCAGGTCCAGGGCCTCGTGCCGCGCACCCGCGACGTGGTGGTGCGCGGCGAATCGCAGGTAACCACCACGCTCCCGGATGCATCGCTCATTGCCCGCCTCGTGCCCATCGTCGAAAAGCTGGGTTTATACGGTCCGCTGGTGCTTCAAGCCCTGCTCACCGACGACGGCACCTTGCAAATCATCGAGTGCAACTGCCGCTTTGGCGGGGCTTCCACGTTGGGCATTGCGGCGGGGGTTGATTCGTTTTTCTGGTTTTTGCAGGAAGCTACCGGTGCTGATTTGCAGCAGTTCCCTTTCCGCCCGGCGGCCGGCCCACTGCGCCAGGTGCGCACGGCCGCCGATACAATATCGGCACTTCTATTAACTTCCTAAACGAGAAACTCCCCTCCTTACCAAGGAGGGGATATTTTAGCGAAGCTAGAATTGGGGTGGTTGCGGGCGTCCGCATCGCAGAACGAGAAGCGAACGAGCAGCCAGGCCCGACCAGCATTATTCAACGCCCACAACCACCCCAGTTCGAGCCTTCGGCTCGAACATCCCCTCCTTGGTAAGGAGGGGAGTTTGTCCTTTTTTTGCCGTGAAACCATGCCCGTTCTCGTTTTCGACCTCGACGATACGCTCTACCCCGAACTGAGCTATGTGCACAGCGGGTTTCGGGCCGTGGCCGCGATGCTGAGTCCGCTGCTGGCAGTACCGGCCGAAACCCTCGCCGCGGGCATGATGGCCGAAGAAGCCACGCAGGGCCGCGGCCATGTGTTCGACAACGTGCTGCGCCAGCACGGCCGCTGGAGCAAAACCCTGGTGGCCAGTTGCCTGCGTACCTACCGGCAGCACCAGCCCACGCTGGCCCTCTACCCCGATGCAGAGCAGTGCCTGCAACGCTTTGGCGCCTGGCCGCGCTACCTCGTCACCGACGGGCACAAAGAAGTGCAGGCCCGCAAAGTAGCCGCCCTGAATGTGCCTTCCTACGTCCGCCACGCCTACCTCACCAACCGCTACGGCCGCCACCGGGCCAAGCCCAACCCGCACGTGTTCCAGCTGATTTGCCAACGCGAGGGCGTGGCGCCGGGGCAGGTGCTGTACGTGGGCGACAACCCGCGCAAGGACTTTGTGGGCATCAAACCCCTGGGATTTAAAACGGTGCGCATCCTGCGCGGCAATTATGCGCATCTGGAGGCCGATGCCGCACACGAAGCCCACCGGCGAATTTATTCGCTGGATGAGCTGACGGAGGAATTTGTGGCATCCCTGTTCAGACAGACGCCGGGGCTGCTTGCTTGACGTGTATGTTTGAATTACCGTTTTCTTGAACGGATGACGGTGTTACACGTCAACGGCGTTCTACCTTTCCCTACGTAGATGATAGACCTAGCCACTTTTGCGGAGTACTTGGAGTGTTACTCGGTGAACGGCATTCAGTTTCCGGACGGCGCCGTGCACTGCCTCCGCGTCACCTTGGCCGGGAAGGGGTGGGACGAGTATACCGTGGAAGCCGGGGCACAAACCACGCTCCAGCAGCTGGAAACAGCGGGGGCTATGTCCGGGAACAGTTGCGCCGTTATGGCGCAATTGACCGATGCGGCAACCGGTTTCCACATCATGGCCGGGGAATGCAACTGGGGTTCCGACGGGTTCGTGGCAGTGCTCGACGGGCGAACCCGTCGCTTAATGTGGCTGGCCTGGTTTGATTGTTCCAACCCCTTTCACGCCCTGACCCTCCACGACGGAGCCCTACAGGCCACTAGTACCTCGGGCTGCACCTGGACCTTTCCCTTGCATGCGCCCGCCAATTGTTTTGTGCGGTGTTAATCCTACTTTGAGTAAAACTATTAACAGCTGCCCAACCCCAGGTGTCTACAGGCGCGGAGCGGATGAGTTTAAGAAACCCGTCTAAGAATCAAAGTTTACGAAACGAACCAACCAAGTGAGTTTCGTAAACTTAAAAAGGTGGTTCTAACCACATGCAACGGGATTGGACATTTTTAGAATTAGGACTTACGCAGTGAGCAGCTGGCGCGCGTCTCTGACGCGCTGCCGACTGGTTTCGAGTCTCTGACTCGCCGCCGGCACGAGACGCTAACGCCGGCAGATGGCGCGAACGGGGGCGTTTGGAAACGCCGGTCCAGTCGGCAGCGCGTCGCAGACGCGCGCCAGCGGCCCACGGCGGAAGTCTTATTCGTGCTGAACTTGCACCCATGATACGCCCGCTCCTGCTGCTGCTTGTGCTTCTTTCCGCCGTTTCGGCCGCCCCGGCCCAGCCCCTGCCCGACTTTGCCAGCTACCCCGTCTACCACGGCCCCGACCTCGGCCTGACCTGGCGCGGGGGCCGGGCCACCCTGCGCGTGTGGGCCCCCACCGCCGAGGCCCTGCACCTGCGCCTCTACGCCGCCGGCACCGGCGGCCCCGCCACGGCCACCTACGCCATGACCAAGGCCCAGGCCGGCACCTGGACCCACGCCCTGCCGGCCGGCACCACCGGCTTCTACACCGTGCAGGCCACCATCAAAGGCAAAAGAATGGCCGAAGTGGCCGACCCCTACGTGCACGCCGTGGGCCTGAACGGCCAGCGCGGCGCCGTGCTCAACCCCGCCACCGTGCAGCCGCCCGGCTGGGCCGACGACCTGCGCCCGGCCCTGAAGCAGGCCACCGACATCGTGATTGGCGAAATGCACATCCGCGACCTGAGCATGCACCCGCAGTCCGGCATTCGGGCCAAGGGCAAGTATTTGGGCGTGGCGCAGCTGGGCACCCGCGGCCCCGGCGGCGTGGCCACCGGCCTGGAGCACCTCGTGGAGCTGGGCCTAACCCACGTGCACCTGCTGCCCACCAACGACTTCGCCAGCATCGACGAAGCCGCGCCGGCCAGCACCAACCGCTACAACTGGGGCTACGACCCGCTGCACTACTCCGTGCCCGAAGGCAGCTACGCCACCGATGCCGCCGACCCCGCCGCCCGCATCCGCGAGTTCAGGCAAATGGTGCAGAACCTGCACGGCCAGGGCCTGCGCGTGGTGCTCGACGTGGTGTATAACCACACCGCCGATGCCGCCCGCAGCAGCTTCGAGCAGCTGGTGCCCGGCTACTACTACCGCCACCGGCCCGACGGCAGTTTGTCCGACGTGGCCGCCTGCGGCAACGAAGTAGCTTCGGAACGGCCCATGGTGCGCAAGCTCATCGTGGAATCGGTGGCATACTGGGCCAAGGAGTACCACGCCGACGGCTTCCGCTTCGACCTCATGGGCATTCTGGATATTGAAACCATGCGCGCCGTGCGCGTGGCCCTGGACTTGCAGGACCACAGCATTTTCGTGTACGGCGAAGGCTGGACCGCCGGGGCCTCGCCCCTGCCCGAAGCCCGCCGCGCCGTGAAAGCCAACGTGGGCCAACTCCCGCGCATTGCCGCTTTCGGCGACGAGCTGCGCGACGGCGTGAAGGGCCACTACGCCCGCCAGACCGAGCCCGGCTTCGCCAGCGGCCACCCCGGCCTGGAGGAAAGCGTGAAGTTCGGCATCGTGGCCGCCACCCAGCACCCGCAGCTCGATTATGCCAAGGTGAATTACTCGAAAGTGCCCTGGGCCGCCGCGCCCGCCCAGGCCATCAACTACGTGGCCTGCCACGACGACCGAGTGCTCTGGGACAAGCTCCGGGTGGCTAACCCCGGCG
>JAYSZD010000579.1:0-1518 GCA_043738185.1 Hymenobacter sp.
GTGGCCAAGCTCAATTCCTTCGTGCAGGAGCACCTCACGGGCATGAACGTGGTCCAGATTTTCAACAACGAGGAGCGGGAACAGCGCAAGTTCGAGGCCATCAACAAGGAGCACACTGACGCCAATATCCGTTCGGTGCTCTACTACAGCATCTATTTCCCAGTGGCTGAAGTGCTGGGCGCCATCGGCGTGGGCCTGCTGGTGTGGTACGCGGCGCAAGGCCAGATTGAGGGCTCGATTTCGAAGGGCGCGCTCATCGCCTTCATCATGTACAACGCGCTGTTCTTCCGCCCCATCCGGCAGATTGCCGACCGGTTCAACACCCTGCAACTGGGCCTGGTGAGCACCGAGCGCTTGCTCAAGCTCCTCGACAACCAGGATTTGGTGGCCACCACCGGCACCTACGCCCCGGCCGAGCTCAAGGGCGACGTGGAGTTCAAGCACGTCCGGTTCGCTTATAACGAGCCCGATTGGGTACTTAAGGACATTAGCTTCCACGTGAAGCCCGGCCAGACCATCGCCTTCGTGGGCGCTACCGGCGCGGGCAAAACCAGCATCATCAACCTGCTGAGCCGTTTCTACGACATTCAGGAAGGCAGCATCTGCATCGACGGCCGCGACCTTCGCGAGTACGACCTGAGCCTGCTGCGCCGCCAAATCGGGGTGGTGCTGCAGGACGTTTTCCTGTTCGCCGGCAGCATCCGCGACAACATCACGCTGGGCAACAGAACCATCACCGACGCCCAAATCTGGGAAGCGGCCGACCTCGTGGGCGCCCGCCGCTTCATCGAGCGCCTGCCCAACGGCCTCGGGTATCCGGTAATGGAGCGCGGAGCCACGCTCTCCGTGGGCCAGCGCCAGCTCATCAGCTTCGTGCGGGCCATGGTGTACCAGCCCCACATCATCATTCTCGACGAAGCGACGTCCTCCGTTGATTCCGAAACCGAGGAGCTCATCCAGGAAGCCATCGAGAAGCTGATGCAGGGCCGCACTTCGCTCGTCATCGCCCACCGCCTGAGCACCATCCAAAAGGCCGACAAAATCATCGTGCTCGACAAAGGCGAAATCAAAGAAACCGGCACCCACGACGAGCTCCTGCGCCTGGATGGCGGCTACTACGCCCAGCTCTACCGCATGCAATATGTTGTTGTCAATGAAGAATTAGGAATGAAGAATGAAGAATTGCCGTCCAAATAATGTCGGGGCTTTCATTCCACATGTTTCATTTTTAATTCTTCATTAAGCAAAGCGTCATGCGTTACCTCTTTCTTGCTATCATTTTGCTAACAGTGGCTGCCGCTGGCGTCTACGTGTACCTGGGCGGCAACCGCGAGCCTATCGTTACGCTCGAAACATCCACCGTGCCGGTGTACCTGGCCGGGCAACCCTT
The DNA here is from genome assembly GCA_043738185.1 of Hymenobacter sp. Classification (GTDB taxonomy): domain Bacteria; phylum Bacteroidota; class Bacteroidia; order Cytophagales; family Hymenobacteraceae; genus Hymenobacter. The sequence continues at coordinate 1,391 of JAYSZD010000579.1, forward strand.
CCACGGGGCCGTCACGGGTGCCGGTTTTGGCGAGCTGTTCCGGCAGGCCAAAGATGCCCAGGCCCGCCTACGCGGCGACTTGGCCAACCTCTACCTCAACGACCCCGAAACGGCCCGTGACACCGTCA
>JAYSZD010000580.1:0-1518 GCA_043738185.1 Hymenobacter sp.
CGCTGAATATGGCCGATAACGGTAACGCGCGTGTCGAGCTGTGGAATGGCTTCCTTCACGCGGGCGGCCACGTTGGTAGCGTTGCCTTCCTCGTCGCCCTCAGCCACGATGACGATGAACGAGGTTTTGGAGCGCTTCCAGCCCGTCTGGAGCGTATCAATCACCACATCCACACTCATTTGCGTTTCCGGAATCATCACAATTTCGGCCCCGCCGCCAATGGCGCAGGGGATGGCGATGTAACCCGAGTCGCGGCCCATGACTTCCACAAAAAAGCACCGGTCATGCGAATCCGCTGTGTCCCGAATTTTGTCGATGCAGTCCAGCGCCGTGTTCACGGCCGTGTCGTAGCCAATGGTGTAATCGGTGCCGTACAGGTCGTTGTCGATGGTACCGGGCGCGCCCACGGTCGGAATACCAAATTCGTTCTCAAAAATCATGGCGCCGGTAAATGTGCCATTGCCGCCAATGGCCACGAGGCCCTCAATGCCGTTGTTCACCAGCTGGTCGAAGGCCTGCTGGCGGCCTTCTTTGGTCATAAACTTCTGGCTGCGGGCCGATTTTAAAATAGTGCCGCCCTTCTGCACCGTGTTTGACACCGAAGCCGAATCCAGCCGCACGAACTCGCCCTTAATCATGCCGCTGTAGCCACGCATAATGCCGTATACCTCAATGCCGTGGTAGGTAGCAGTGCGCACCACCGCCCGAATGGCGGCATTCATGCCCGGTGAATCTCCTCCGCTCGTAAATACTCCAATTCTCTTCATCTGACCTTTCTGAAAACAAGTGGACGCATGAATAGCGCCCAAACCCCGCAAAGTTCGTGAAAGGAATGCAAACACCAGCATCATAACCGTAAAATACGGAAGCGGGGAGTTATCTTTTTTTTGTGTTTCGCGTAGATGTGTGGTGGTAACTTGCTACTTTCCGATTATATTACCTTCCCAATCGGCCTACTGGCTAGTAACTCATTTCTCACCACCTAATTCCCACGTTATATGTTCGGTTTTTTTGAAAATGAGCAGGCGAAAAAAATTAAAGGACATTTACTGAATCTTGCGGCGCTGGCGAAAGCTGATGGCCACATTGATGCCAGGGAAATGAATTTTATTCTGGCCGTTGGCAAGAAGAATGGCATCAGCTCCTCCGAAGTGCAGGCGCTGGTTTCCGGGGCTAAAGGCGCCAGCACCGAGTTGCCCAGCAACGATTCCGAGCGTTTTGACCAGATTTTTGACCTTGTTGACATGATGCTGGCTGATGGCGTAGTGGACGAAACCGAGATGGATTTCTGCATCATGATGGCCGAGAAGCTGGGTTTCCGCAAGGCCATTGTAGGGGTCTTGGTTCGCAAGATTTCGCAAGGCGTGAAGGATGGCGTGCCCCGCGAGAGAATCAAAGATGAAAGCACTTCTTTTTTGAACTATAACGAGTTACCTCGCCCAAACATCGTACTATAGCCGGCCCAACAGCGAGAAAGGGAACGGGGGCGTTTGTTGTCCTGGCCACGCGGTCAGGACA
>JAYSZD010000581.1:0-1516 GCA_043738185.1 Hymenobacter sp.
TCCGGCGCGAGCGGCGTTTCTACCTTCACCTCGTTCACGGTACCGGTTTTTTCCACGATGAAACTCACCTTCACGGTGCCCTGAATGCCTCGTTGCATGGCCGTAGCCGGGTAGCGCTGGTTATCGCCGAGGAAGCGCGCGTACGCTTCGGTGCCACCCAGCGGCACGGCGGGCTGGGCCACCGAGTCGTACACCTCCGCCGCCGAGGGCTTGGCCGGCATCTTGCGCTTTTGGGCGTAGCTATTGAAGCTGAGGCCGGTGAGGCTGAGGCAGCTGACCAATACGAAGAGGGGTAATTTTGTAGGAGAGAGCATAGCGAATAAGATGAAATAAAAGGTGAAGATGCCTGAAACAACAGCAGCGGGCCGGCAACCGAAATCCTTCCTAAAAACCTTGCCAGGACGGGCATGCCAACAGTGTCAACGGGGCTGACGTTCTTTGGGGTGATTTATTTTTCCGCTTCGTCCCTCTTTTATTGCCATGACCGAAGAAACTTCCCGTGCCCCTGAACCCGTGGGCGCCTACCCCTACACCCGGCGCGTGGGCAACATGCTGTTTCTGTCGGGCGTGGGCCCGCGCCAACGCGGACAGCAAGCCATTCCCGGTGTCGAGCTCGATGAAGCGGGTAATGTCGTGGTGTATGATTTTGAAAGCCAGTGCCATGCCGTGTTCCAGAACGTGCGCTACATTCTGGAGGAAGCCGGCGCGACGTGGGACGACTTAGTGGACGTAACCGTTTTTCTAACCAATATGAAGGACGACTTTCCGGTGTATAACCGCCTCTACGCCGAGTATTTTGCCACGGCGCAGCCCTGCCGCACCACCCTCGAAATTAACTGCCTGCCCACGCCCATTGCCATCGAATTAAAGTGCATTGCCGCGATTTCCGCATGAGCCGGGCAAAACTGCCCAGCTCATGCGGGTGTTTGCAGCAGGCTCGGGGAGTATTACCCGACCACGGGAAAATGAGCGGGCATTAGCCAGGGTTTCCCGAAGCTTGTTTCTTTGCGCCGCATGAATACCCAAACGCGCCAGCTTCAGTACTTTTTCTTCGGGCAGAATTTCTCGGACGGATTGCGCACCGCGCTGGCCATTCTGCTGCCGGCGCTGGTGTTTGCGCAGCTGGGGCATTTTGAGGCGGGCATCACGGTTTCGACCGGAGCGCTGTGCCTGAGCGTGACCGATGTGCCCGGCCCGGCCCGGCACCGACGCAATGGCATGCTGGCGGCGCTGGTGCTGGTGGGTGTCACCGCTGTAATCATGGGGCTGACGGCCGGCAACGTGTGGCTGCTGGGGCTGGTAGTGGGCGCGCTGAGCTTTGGCCTGACCATGCTGCTGGTCTGGGGCCCTCGGGCCGGGGCCGTGGGCACCGCCGCCCTCCTGAACGCCGTGCTGGTGCTGGCGCATTTGCCCGCCCCAGGGCAGGTGCTGCAGCACGCGGGCCTGCTGCTGTTGGGCGGCTTCTGGTACGCGGGGCTGGCGCTGCTGGTGCACCAGGTGCGGCCCTACCGCCCGG
>JAYSZD010000582.1:0-1515 GCA_043738185.1 Hymenobacter sp.
AACCTACGCCAGCTACATCAAGCCCATTCTGGCCGTTTACCTGCTGCTGTTGGGCCTGCGCATCATCGCCAAAGCGTTCCAGAAAATATCCCGCCAGCGCAAAAAGGTAAAGAATGCCGGGTGGCTGGCCGGCGCGGGGGGCTTCCTCGATTCTTTCGGCGGGGGCGGCTGGGGGCCGTTGGTCACCAGCACCCTCATTGCCAAGGGACGCACGCCGCAGTACGTCATCGGCACAGTGAGCCTGGTGGAGTTCTTCGTGACGTTTGCCAGCGCTTTCACATTTTTCACCCTGCTGGGCATCTCGCACTGGCAAATTGTGCTGGGCCTCATCGTGGGCGGGGTGGCCGCCGCGCCCATTGCCGCCCGGCTGGCCGGCCGCCTGCCCACCCGCTGGATGTTCGTGGGCGTGGGCCTCATGGTCATCGTCTGGAGCCTGTGGGCACTGCGCAAGCTGCTATAGCACTGCCCGGCGGAAGTAAATGCGCTCTGGTAGTCCTAGTCAGTTTGTCATGCTGAGCTTGTCGAAGCATCTTTACCGCGCAAGTAATTACGGCGCGGCCGGCGTAACCTCACGAGCCCCCTGCGGGGCGGGCCCCTCTCCAAAAGAGAGGGGAGCCAAGATAAATGCACACGGACCCTGAAGCCGCGTTAGTAGTTGCGCAATGCTTCCACTTGCTCGCGCAGGCGCTGCTGCGGTAAAAACGCTGCTTCCAGGGGCGGGGCAAACGGAATGGCGGTATCCAGCGAGGCCACGCGGCGCACGGGCGCATCGAGGTGCTCGAAGCAGTTTTCGCCAATCCAGGCCGCTATTTCGCCGCCGATGCCGCCAGTCAGGGTGTCTTCGTGCAACACGATTACGCGACCGTTTTTTTCCACGGTTTGACGCACGGCTTCCTCGTCCCAGGGCAGCAGGGTGCGCAGGTCCAGGATGTCGGCCGATACCTTCAGGTCCTCGCACACTTGCAGCGCCCAGCGCACGCCCATGCCGTAGGTAATGATGCTCAGCTCGTTGCCTTCGGCGGCCAGGGCAGCCTTACCGATGGGCGTGGTATAATAGGCTTCGGGCACGGGGCCGCTGAGGCTGCGGTAAAGCATTTTGTGCTCGAAGAACATCACCGGGTTGGGGTCTTCTAAGGCGGCGCAGAGCAGGCCCTTGGCGTCGTGCGGGTTGCTGGGGTACACCACTTTCAGACCGGGCACGTGCGTAAACCACGCCTCGTTGCTTTGGCTATGAAACGGGCCGGCTGCGCTGCCGGCACCGGTGGGCATGCGCACCACCACGTCGGCGTTCTGGCCCCAGCGGTAGTGGCTTTTGGCCAGGTTGTTCACAATCTGGTTGAAGCCACAGGTCACGAAGTCGGCGAACTGCATTTCGACCATGCTTTTCTTGCCCTTGATGCTCAGCCCCAGGCCCGCGCCCACAATGGCCGACTCGCACAGCGGCGTGTTGCGCACCCGCGCCTTGCCAAACTGCGCTACGAAACCGTCCGTTATTTTAAACACGCCGCCGTAATC
>JAYSZD010000583.1:0-3673 GCA_043738185.1 Hymenobacter sp.
GGTAGGAATGGTCGTGATGGTATACGAGGCAATGGTCGCGTTGCCGTCGGCATCGGAGCCACTCAGCGGGGAGATGGCCTGAGCGATGGCGGTGTTACCCCCGGGGCCGAACAGCACGTTGGTTACCGCGTTGGCCACCGGCGCGATGTTGGTCTTGAACGTGGTGAACGTGGCATCGTCGTTGGTCAGGCCCGCGGCGGTCTGCGTACGCGTCGTCGTAACGTTGGACGTCACATCGAAGGAAGCAGCGAAGCCGGCTGGCGCGTTGAACGTGATGGTGTTGATGCGTTGGCCATCAGCACCTGCAAGCACGGTGTTGAGGGTGTAGGTCACCGTGTTGCCAGTGATGACACCGCCAGCGGCCACAATGTTGGTAGCGCCTGCGGGCAAAGTCACCGTCTGACTCACAGCCGTGGCTGAGGATGGCCCGTTGTTCAGCGCCACTACCGAGTAGGTAACCAACTCGCCGGGCTGGGCCGTAGCGGGGCCGCTCACTCTGGTGGTGATGTCGGTAGCCACCGTGATATCGATGGTGATGGAGACAACGTTATTACCCAAAGTCGGGTCAGGCTGGTCGCCAGCTACCAGGGCGCGAACGGCCAGGGCATCGGCGCCGGGCGTTACCAGCACAATGGTGTTCTCCACGGTCGTGTTGCCGGCCAGCGCAGCCAAAGTGGGGAACGTCACTACGCCTGTGAGAGCGTCGTAGGTACCACCGTTGGTAATGGACTTCACCGTCTGGCCTGCTTCCAGCACCACGCGCTGCACCACATTGGTGCCAGCGGTACCGCTCGCGTTGATGGTGCTAACCGTAAGCGTGAGGTCATCACCGGCTACTACCGGGATTGGCGACTGCACCACCGTAGTGCGCAGGTTAACGGAGCCCGCAACCGCTGGCAGGATGGTGGTCACCACGCTGACCGTATTGTTGGCGTAGCTCGTCTCCTCATCAATGGTTGTGATAGACGCCACCGCGTACAAACTCGTCAGCGAAGCCGGCGCGTTGAAGCGAATGACGTAGCTCACGGCGCCATCCACGCCAGCAGCCTGGTTGTTGATGGCGTTGAACAACACGATGCCCGTGGCCGCATCATATATGCCGCCACCCACAACCAACACGCCGGTAAGGTTGGCCGGCAGTTGCACACGTACCTGGGAACCATCGGCGATAAGCGGGCCATTGTTGAAGCTGGACACCACGTACTGCACCTGGCCGCCCTGCGTCACCGTGGCGGGGCCGCTGATGGCCACCGTCACGTCGGTGCTGGCTTCCGTCACGGTCGTAACCGCAGCGGTATTGTTGGCTGCTACATTGTCCGTGGTAGTCGACGTTACCGAAGCTACGTTAGCAAAAGTGCCGGCGTTGGGCGTGCGGTACTCAATGGTGTTCACCACGCTAACCCCGTTGAGCAGCGTAGTGCTGGCCGGGAAGGTCACGACGCCGGTCATGGCATCATACGAACCACCACCCGATACTACCACGCCGGTCAGGCCAGCGGGAATAGATACGGCCGTGGCCACGTTTGTCGCCGTGGCGGGGCCGTTGTTGGTCGTCGTCACAGTGTAAGTGGCGAGCGAGCCGGCCGGGGCACGGTTCGGGCCGGTCAGTCTGACCAGCACGTCGGTTATCGGGGTCACAGTCACGTCGGCCGTGGCAATGTTGTTCGATGGCATGATGTCGGCCGTAGCGGCCGAGACCGTGGCAACCGCCGCGATAATGCCCGTGGCCGGCGCCACGAGGTCGATGGTGTACTGAACGCTGTTGCTGCTCAGCAGGCTGGCCACCGTGGGGAAGGTTACAACGCCCGTGGTGGGGTTGTAAGCGCCCGGCAGCACGGCGCCGAGGTTGTCTTTCACCACCACGCCGGTGAGGCCGGCGGGCAGCGTTACGAGTTGGGCTACCGTGGTAGCCGTACCGGGGCCGTTGTTGCCGGTAATGACAGTGAACGTTGTGGTGGCACCGGGCAGCACGTTGGCAGCCGGAGCCGAAATCAGCGTGTAGAGGTTGGCGTTAGTCGCAGCCGCGGGAGCAGCATTCACCACCATCGTGGTAGCGGGCACCGAGTTGTTGGCGAGGTTCGAATCATTCGCGTTGTTGCCATTGGCCGTTACCGTGGCCGTGGCCGTGAAACCGGCTGCCGAGACAGCGGTCGGGGTAAAGCTGATGGTGTTGTCCACACGGGCCGCATTGGCCAGCGTGCCCAGACCGGGGAAGGTCACGGTACCGGCAGCGGCGTTGTAAATACCGCCGTTCGACACGTACACATTCGTCAGGTTGGTGGGCAGGCCGGTCACAGTTTGCACCACATTCGGCGCCGCCGAAGGACCGTTGTTAATAGTGGCGATGCTGAAAGTAGTCTGCACGCCTACCGCCGTGATGGCCGGGCCCGTAATGAGCGTCGTCACATCAAACGTGGGAGTGATGTCAATCGAGGCATTGGCCACGTTATTGGCTTTTTGGCCGCCTTCGTTGGTAGTGGTGAAGATGCTGGCCGTAGCCGTTACCGGGCTGGTAGTGGGGGCCGTGAACGTGATAACCGAAGAAGTGCTGGCCCCGCTGGCCAGCGGGCTGATGTTCGTATAAGTCACCAGACCGGTTGTAACGCTGTAAGAACCGTTGCCCGATACCGTCACGCCAGTCAGACCGGCCGGCAGTTGCACGCGGGCCACTACACCAGCTGCATCGGCGGGGCCGTTGTTGCTGAAAGTAACGTTGAACGTACCCGTTTGCCCGGCCGTAACCGTGGCGGCGGCGGGTGCGATGGTGACCACTACATCGGCCGTATTCAGCACGGTAGCATTGAGCGTAGCCGAGTTGGAAGCCGCGTTAGCGCCCTCGCTGGTAGCGGTGCTTACGTTGCTCACAATATCCACCGAACCAACCGTGGCTGGTGCCGTGAAGCTGAAATTGAACGTGTTGGTAGCGCCAGTCCCTAACGTACCCGCCGTGCCGAAGTCAATCACCCCATTTACCGGCGTGAAAGCCACTCCGTTTACGAAAACATTGGTTGCGCCCGTGGGCAAAGTCACCTGCTGGGTTACGGTAGCAGCGGTGCTTGGGCCGTTGTTGGTGAAAGCAGCCGTATAAGTGCCCGAAGGCAGGCCGGGCACCAGATTGACCGGACCAGCAATGGTAGTCGTCACGTCGGCAATTGGGGTCACGGCCACGTTGAGAGTGGCATTATCGTTGGCCGTGATGCCGTTCTGGCTGGTGGTCGTGCTGGTGCTGGTGGCCACGGCAATCGTCGAGAACGAAGTTGGCACACTGGGAATGGTCACCGTTACATTGGCGCTCGCGCCGCTGGCCAGCGTGGTTGGGGGCGTGGTGAAGGTCACAGCACCGGTGCCGTTGTTGTACGTACCTCCGCTCACCGTCACGCCCGTGCCCAAACCTGCGGGCAGCGTAACGCTACGGGTGTAGCCAACCGCCGTGCTTGGGCCGTTGTTGGTAAAGGTCAGCGTTAGCGTCAATGGGTCGGCCGCATCCACCGGGTTAGCCGAGGCACTGATGCTCGTGGCAACGTCGGCAATCGGCGTCACATTCACCGTGGCGCTGGCCGTGTTATTGGCCGTCGCCCCGTTCTCCGAGGTCGTCGTGCTCGTCGTGCTCGAAGCCGTTACCGAAGCGAACGAAGCCGGCACGCTGGCGATGTTTACCGTCAGGTTCTGGTTG
>JAYSZD010000584.1:0-3671 GCA_043738185.1 Hymenobacter sp.
CGCCGCCACGCCCTGGCACTACGTGCAGGTGCGCGGGCTGGCCCTCACCGCCCTGGGCCGCTACGACAGTGCCCGCACGGCGTATTTCCGAGTGCTGCAAGCCCGGCCGCGCGACGGGCGCACGCATTTTTTGCTGGGCCGACTGGCCGCCCACGGCAACGACACTGCTTCGGCCTGCGAATTTTACCGCCGCGCCCTACTGCTGGGCTACGAGTACGCCCGCACGGCGGAGGGAAAGTGCCGCTGAGTACTGAGCTGTTGGCTGACAGCTAATGGCCATCAGCTTCTTTTTCAAAAGCAGTTGCGCCGACCCACTACCGGACTGAATTATGCCCAGCATGTATGGGTAACCTCGCTGAAACGGGGGTGGTTTTAGCGTCATCCAGCGCCTGCACATCGTTGAAATGGCCAAACGCAAACAACCGCTGCTGGCACGGGGCCAGCAGCGGTTGTTTGCGTTTGTTGGCTAGCTCAGAAAAAACTAGTTGGGCAGGAGCACCGTGTCAACTACGTGGATGACGCCGTTGCGCTGCATCACGTCGGCGATGGTGACCATCGACATGCCGCCTTTTTCGTCCTTCAACTCAATGCTTTTGCCTTTCATCATGGCGGTCAGCGTGCCGCCGCTCACGGTTTTGAGGGTAGCGGTGCCTTTGCCGGCTTTGATGGCCTTCATCAGGTCGGCGGCGGTCATGCGGCCGGCTACGACGTGGTAGGTCAGGATTTTGGTGAGCGTCTCCTTGCTCTCGGGCTTTACCAGGGTTTCGACCGTGCCGGCGGGCAGCTTGCCGAAGGCGTCGTTGGTGGGGGCAAATACGGTGAAGGGACCGGCGCTTTGCAGGGTTTCGACCAGGCCAGCAGCTTTCACGGCGGCTACCAGGGTGGTGTGGTCTTTCGAGTTAACGGCATTTTCCACGATGTTTTTCGTGGGGTACATGGCCGCGCCGCCCACCATCACGGTTTTACCCATTTTCTGGGCCGAAACAGTAGTGGTAGCACCAACGCTGAACATGGCAACCAGGGCGAGGGAAAACAAAGTCTTTTTCATCGGTATAAATAAATGATTTGGTTTTTTGAACGATGACCCACCTACGCCACGGCTTGCCAAGTTGGATTGCCAGGAAGCAGATTTTTCCTGAAAGCGGGCACATTTGGCAGGATAGAAACACGTCTTGGTGGGTTCTGTCGCTGAACGAGGCATTCACGCCGAGGCGGCTTGTCTGACGAGTGCATCGGACAGGCGCGGGCCAACGATTGAACGCGTCAAGGTACGGTCCTACATTTGGCCTTGCCAGGACGCTAACCAACGACAGCACGCACCAAGGCGCGTTCCGACAAACCATTTGCCGCACCTGTTGCTTGCTGCCTTATGCGAATTCTCACCCTGCTGACCTTCCTCCTTTTTGCCGCCGCCAGCAGCCGCGCCCAAACCGCCAGCACCGTGGCCGGCACCGTGCGCGACCGCGCCACCCAGGAGCTGCTGCCCGGCGTGAGCATCGCACTGGAAGGCACCGAATTTGGCACGACTACGGATGCGGAAGGGCGCTACCGCCTCACCGGCGTGCCGGCCGGTCCCTACAACCTGCGCGCCACTTTCGTGGGCTACGACCCTCTCCTGCGCGCCAACATTGCCTTAAGCAGCGGCAACGTGAACACCCTCAATCTGGAGCTGAACACCGCGCCCCAGGCCCTGGCCGAAGTGACCGTGACGGCCAACCGCGCCATTCGGGTGGCCACGCCCGAAACGCCGCTCAGCGTGCAGCGCCTCACCACCGAAGAAATCAAGAGCAATCCGGGCGGCAACTTCGACATTTCGCGGGTGGTGCAAAGCCTGCCCGGCGTGGGCGGCGGGGGCAGCGGCGGCACGGCCGGCTTCCGCAACGACATCATCATTCGGGGCGGGGCGCCCAATGAAAACGTGTACTACCTCGACGGCATTGAGGTGCCCGTTATCAACCACTTTCCCACGCAGGGCAGCGCGGGCGGTCCGGCCGGCATCCTCAACGTGAGCTTTATTGAGGACGTGACCTTGAGCAGCTCGGCGTTTCAGGCGCGGTACGATAATGCGCTGAGCTCGGTGCTGCAGTTCCGACAGCGCGACGGCAACTCCGAGCGCATTCAGGGCAACCTGCGGACTTCGGGAACGGAAATTGCCGCCACGCTGGAAGGGCCACTCACGCAGAATACCACGTTTCTGGCCTCGGCCCGGCGCAGCTATTTGCAAGTGCTGTTCAAGCTGATTGACTTGCCCATCCGGCCCGATTTCTACGATTTTCAGTTCAAGACGACGACGAAGCTTTCGCCCAAAACCACCATCACCACGCTGGGGCTGGGCGCCATTGACCACTTCGAAATCGTGGCGCCCAAAAACAGCTCGCCTTCCAAGGAATTCGTCCTGCGCTCCAACCCTACCATCGACCAGTGGAACTACACGGTGGGCGCCAACCTGCGCCATTTGGTGGAAAACGGCTTCGTGAACGTGGCCCTGAGCCGCACCCAACAGTACGGCAAGGCCGACCAGTTTGAATACGGCTTCGAGGGGCAGGAAGGCTTCCGCAAGCTGGGCTCGCGCAACGGCGAGATAGAGAACAAGCTGCGCGCCGACGTGAACAAGCGCGTGGGCCGCTGGCAGTACAGCTACGGCATAGTGGGGCAGCTCCAGCAATACAATAACAACCTGTTCAACCGCATCCGCTCCGAGGTGCGCGACGAGAACGGGACCCTTGTGAGCCCGGCCGTGACGGTGCGCTTCGCCACCGACCTGAATTTCGTGCGCTACGGCGCTTTCGCGCAGGCCACACGCACCTACGGCACCGAAAACCGCCTCACCGTATCGGCCGGTGTGCGCACCGATGGCACCTCGGCCCTCACCGAAGGCTACCGGCTGGACCGCACGCTCTCGCCCCGCGCCTCGCTCTCCTACGCCCTGCTCCCTACTTTGAACCTGAACGCCTCGCTGGGCCGCTATTTTAAGATTCCGCCCAGCACGCTGCTGGGCTTCCGCGACGAAAATGGCACCCGCGTGAACGCCGACGGCCGCTACATCCGGTCCGACCATGCGGTGGCGGGGCTGGAATGGCTGCCTGGCGCGGCCACCCGCTTCACGCTCGAAGGCTTTTATAAGAAGTACGCCAACTATCCGGTGAGTGTGCGCGACGGCATCAGCCTGGCCAATCTGGGCGGCGATTTCAACGCCATCGGCAACGAGGCCGTAACCAGCACCGGCAAGGGCCGGGCCTACGGGGCCGAAGCCTTTTTTCAGCAGAAGCTCAGCGGCAAGCTGTTCGCCATCGTGTCGCTCACGACTTTTCGGTCCGAGTTTTCGGGACTTGATGGCATGTACCGGCCCACGGCCTGGGACACGCGCTTTCTGGGCTCGGCGCTGCTGGGCTACCAGCTGGGCCGCGGCTGGGAAGTAGGCGCGAAGTACCGCGTGGGCGGCGGCGGGCCCTATACGCCCTACGACGAAGCGGCCAGCCGCGCCAGCTACCAGGCCGTGGGCACGGGCATCCTCGACTTTCGCCAGCTCAATACCCAGCGCCTGGACGCCTTCCAGCAGCTGGACCTGCGCCTGGACAAGAAAATCAGCCTGCGCCGCCTGAGCTTCGATTTCTACATCGACGTGCAGAACGCCCTGCTCACCAAGCCCGCCTCGCCGCCCACCTACACCT
>JAYSZD010000585.1:0-3671 GCA_043738185.1 Hymenobacter sp.
GAAGTAGCCCTGCGCGAGCTGGGCATACCTTACTGGAATGTGTCGCGCACCTTGCTCGGACCGGGCCTGACCTACGACGACCTGACGCCGGAGCTGCTGGCGTCGCACCGGCTCATTATCAATGCCACGCCGGTGGGCACGTTTCCCAACGCCGGCGAGTGCCCGCAGCTTCCGTACCACGCCCTCACCGCCGACCATTACCTCTACGACCTGGTGTATAACCCGATGGAAACGCTGTTCATGATCAAGGGCCTGGAGGCGGGGGCCCAGGTAAAGAATGGTTTCGAGATGCTATGCCTGCAAGCCGAGGCCGCCTGGGATATCTGGAACGCCAAATAACAACCGATAGCTGACAACGAAGAATTGTAACTAAGCTGCACTAGCTTACTCGACTTTAGCGCTCCGTTGGTCGCGCCCGCCCTGGTGCAGAATGAGCTCGGCCACTTGCCCTTTGTCGTTGTTGGCGAACTCAACCTGAGCAGCCACACCTTTCAAAGCAAATAGCACTGGCGAGCTCGCCTCGGTTTCCAACTCCGACTGACCGGTGGCTTGTATGAACAGCTTGCCGGCCCGCTGCCGCACGGTGATGTGGAAGCTGGGCGCCAGCTCGTAAACACCCTCGTACGACTTGAGCACGGTTTCGCTCACTGCTACTGCCGCCGATGGAGCAGGGACCGCCACGGGGGCGGGTGGTGTGGCGGGCTGGCCGCGCCCCGAGGCCATGCGCATCGAGCTGGAGCTGCTGAGCCAGGAGCTCCACTTCTTGGTGCACAACTACGTGACCGCCGCCACCGACCTGCCGCCCCAGCCCGGCGGGCTGGGCCTGCACAACCTGCGCCGCCGCCTGGAGCTGCTGCCCGTGGGCGATACGTACCGCGAGTCGTTCGGGGAATTGATTCGGGGAATTGATTCGGGCCCATAACCAGCTATGACAAACAAAAGCAGGCCGCCCGGTTGGGCGGCCTGTTTCATTAAAGAGCGGTGAGACCTACTTCGCGGCCAGTTTCTGCGCGATTTCGGACGTGTGCCTGCCTTGGTAGCGGGCGCCTTCCAGCTCGTTTTCGCTGGGCCAGCGCTCGCCTTTGCCGCCGGCCACCGTGCTGGCGCCGTAAGGCGTGCCGCCGGTCACGTCTTCGTGGCCCATCTGGCCCTGCCAGGCGTAGGGCAAGCCCACAATCACGAAGCCGTGGTGCAGCAGCTCGGTATGAAAAGCCCGAATGGTGGTTTCCTGGCCGCCGTGCTGGGTGGCAGTGCTCACAAACACGCCGCCTACTTTGCCCACCAGCGCGCCTTTGGCCCACAGGCCGCCGGTGCTGTCCATATACGACTGCATCTGGCCGCAGAGGTTGCCGTAGCGCGTGGGCGTGCCGAAGATGATGGCGTCGTACTCGGTCAGCTCATCGGGCGTGGCTACGGGTACGTGCGCGAAGGCTTTTTGGGCTTCGGTGGCACCGATTTGGTCCAGCAGCTCTTTGGGCAAGGTTTCGGGCACACGCTTTACCACTACTTCGTTGCCGGTTACTTCGCGGGCACCTTTGGCAATGGCTTCGGCCATCTTCCAGATGTGGCCGTAGGTGGAATAGAACAGCACAAGGGTTTTCATACTAAAAAGGAAAAGGGGTTGAAAAAAGTAATGGCGCTGACAAATGGCACCAGCCGGATTGCACTATGAGATTACAGGCAAATGGGAGAAAAAGCCAAGAGAATAATGTACATACATTATTTATACTCTTTAGGTGTATCTAAGGTTATTGCTTCTTCGCACAATATCTTCGACGTGCGGGCATTATCTCGCTGCTCTCCAGACTACACCACGTCTTTTTAGAAAGTTGTTGCAACCATTCGGGGTCCAGGTGCATCCACATGCAACGGGCCACCAACGGGGCCCGGCCATGCGCGCTTCCATTGCCTTTCTATGCTGCAGAAAATGACCTTCTCTACCTTTCTCCTCGCCGGCGGGAATTGCCGGCCGTCGGCATGAGCACCGCGACGTGGTTCGCGTTCGGGGCCGACGATGTGCTGCCCGACCAGACGCCCGTGGCCCCGCGCCTGACGGCCAGCCGCGCCGCTACCGCCGGCCCGCCCACCGAAGCCGAGCTGATTGACGGCTGCCTGCGCGGCCGCCAGCTGGCCCAGAAGCTGCTTTACGACAAGTACGCTGGCAAAATGATGGCCGTGTGCCTGCGCTACGCCCAAACCACTTTTGAAGCCGAAGACGTGTTACAGGAAGGGTTTCTGACGGTGTTCCGCACCCTGGCCAGCTTCCGGCGCGAGTGCCCGCTGGAGTTCTGGATTCGCCGCATCATGATAAACGCGGCCCTGCGCCAGCACCGCCGCAACGCCTCGCTGGTGGCGGTGAGCGACGGCGAGTACCCACAGACTCTGGCCAGCGAAGAATTTACCCTCAGCAATTATAATTTTCAGGAGCTTTTGCAGATGGTGCAGGAACTGGCCCCGCGCTACCGCATGGTGTTCAACCTCTACGCCATCGAAGGCTACAACCACAAAGAAATCGGCGAGCTACTAGGCATCACCGAAGGCACCAGCAAGTCGCAATACTCCAGGGGCCGGGCAATTTTACAAACTAAGCTGGAGCGCCTCAATGCTCCAATCCGCCATGTCAACTAATCCTATCGAAGATAATTCTACGCCTAAACCCACCGGCAGCTTAGAGGACCTGTTTCGCCACCATCTGGGCGAGGAGGCCGCCGTGCCCCCGCGCCCCATGCTCTGGGACCAGATTGACAACTCACTGCTCGTGCGCCAGAACGAAACCTACCGCCGCCGGCTGGCGGCCACCCGCTGGGTAGCCGCCGCCAGCCTGCTGCTGGCCACGCTGGCCGGCACCGGTTGGTGGGCCAGCCACACGGCCGAAATGACCGGAGCGGAAGTTGCCACGACCATCCGCACGCCGGAAGCAGCTTCGGGCAATATCCCCCTGGGTCCGGCCCGCGCTGATGCCACCCAGGCAGGAAACAACGCCAACGAACCAATAGCCGCTAACGCTTCCGGACCAGCCAGCTCATCGGCTGCCACCCGCCAGGCTAACCGCGCAACCGCTGCCGATACCCCGGCTCGCGGCACTTATGCCACGACTGCGGCAGCTGCGGGGCCCCGAACGGCGCGCCATAGCACGGGCTTCGGTCCTTCGGCTGCCCGCACCGGCTTGGGCAATAGCCCGACTGCGGCCGGACGCGGCGCTGGTACTGAAAGACTTGGAATACCCGGTAACGGTGCTTCCGGTGCAATTTATGGCGCGGCCAACGGCGGCACGCAGTTGGCCGCAGCAGCCCGCGCCACACACGCGGACGCTACTCAAGCCCCGGTACCTAGCGGTGCTGACACGATGTATCGGGCGGCAATGCCGGCGACTGAAGCAACGCTTGCAACAGCAACAGCTGGCAGCACGTTGGTGGGTGGCAGCGCGGCGGGGCTGGGGGCGGCCAGTGCTTCGGCGGCCCTGGCTACTGCTACTGCTACTGCCGGGCCGGCGGTGGCCGTGGCTGGCCCGGAGGCAGTGGGCTTGCTGGCCGCCCGCCCGGCGGCGTTGAGCCTGAGCGGCGCGACTGCGTTACCCGATGGTTTGGCGGCGCTGGCCATACCGGCCGAGGAACCCGCGCTGGCTTTGGCCACTAGCAAATGGCGCTTTGGCGGCACCTACACAGTTGGGG
>JAYSZD010000586.1:0-9665 GCA_043738185.1 Hymenobacter sp.
GCGGTGCGCCACAAGATGTTCATATCCAGCCGCCAGGAGACGTTTTCGACGTACCAGACGTCGTAGGCGAATTTTTCTTCCCAGGAAATGGCGTTGCGCCCGTTTACCTGGGCCCAGCCCGTGAGGCCGGGGCGCACGTCGTGGCGGCGGGCCTGGGCGGGCGAGTACAGCGGCAGGTATTCGGGCAAGAGCGGGCGCGGCCCCACCAGGCTCAGGTCGCCGCGCAGGATGTTCCAGAGCTGGGGCAGCTCGTCGAGGGAGGTGGCGCGCAGCCAGCGGCCCGGCGCGGGCAGGCGGGCGGCGTCGGGCAGGAGGTGGCCGGCGGCATCGCGCCCGTCAGCCATGGTTTGGATTTTGTAGAGCGTGAACAGCCGGCCGTGCCAGCCCGGCCGCCGCTGCCGAAACAGCACCTGACCGCGGTTTTGCACGGCCGCCAGCGCCGCAGCTCCGGCCAGCAATGGCAGCGTGAGCAGCAGCAGCGGCAGGGCCAGGGCCACATCGAGCAGGCGCTTGCCGTGGCGGACGTAAAAAGAATGGGGAGCGGGCACGGCACAAAAGTACCTTTGCGGCGCAGGCTTTGGCTTGCGCCCTGCCCATGCTCGTGTTTCCCAACGCCAAACTCAACCTCGGCCTCTACATCACCGGGCGCCGCCCCGATGGCTTCCACAACCTGGAAACGGTGTTTGTGCCCCTGCCCTGGACCGATGCCTTGGAGATGTTGCCGGCCGCAACCGGCCAGCCCACCAGCATCACCCTCACTGGCCGGCCCATCCCCGGCCACCCGGCCACCAACCTCTGCGTGCGGGCCTACGAGTTGCTGCAGGCCGATTTTCCCCAATTGCCGCCGGTCCAGCTGTACCTGCACAAAATCGTGCCCATGGGTGCGGGGCTGGGTGGCGGCTCGGCCGATGCCGCGTTTGCCCTAAAGGCTGCCAATGCGCTGTTTGGGCTGAATCTTTCCTTCGAAACCCTGGAAGCATACGCCCGCCGCCTGGGCGCCGATTGTGCGTTCTTCATTCAGAACAAGCCCGTGCTGGCCGTGGAAAGGGGCGATGTTTTCGAGGAAATCGACCTGAACCTGGCCGGCACCGGGTGCGCGGTGGTGTACCCCAACCTGCACATCGGCACGCCCGAAGCCTTTGCGGGCATCACGCCGCGGCCGCCCGCCCACGGCTTGCGGGCGGCGCTCGCGCAGCCGCTGGAAACCTGGCGCGACACCATCAGCAACGATTTTGAGCAGTCGCTAACTCCCAAATATCCCGTGCTGGCCGCCATCAAGCAGCAGCTTTACGCTGCCGGCGCTACCTATGCGAGCTTGTCGGGTTCGGGCTCGGCGGTGTACGGGCTGTGGGAAACGCAAGAGCCGCCCGCTTTGGCGTGGCCGGCCGAATACACCGTGTGGCAGGGCATGCTCTAAACCGGAATGGCCGGCGCGGGCGCGGGGTTTTTACTCTTCATCAGCCGCGCCACCAGCGGGTGAATCAGCACGCTGATGACGATGAGCAGCGTGCCCAGGTAAAAGCCCGTGGCCATGCGCTCCTGGCTGCCGAAGATGAGCACCGCCAGGCCGATGCCGTACACCGGCTCCAGGTTGATGGTCAGGTTCACGGCGAAAGGGGAGAGGCGCTTCATCAGCTCCACCGAGGTGGAGAAGGCGTACACGGTGCATACGCCGGCCAGTAGCAGCAGCCACAGCCAGTCGTAGCCGTGCCAGGCCAGCTGCAAGCCTTGGCCCTGGGTGAAGTACCGGCTGTAGATGGGGAAGAACAGCACAATGCTCAGGCACGCGCCCAGCATCTCATAAAACGTGAGCCGCAGGGGCGAATGGGTTTTAATCAGCTTGGCATTGAGCACGCTGAACAGGGCCGAAAGCCCCGCCGAGAGCACCGCCACGCCCAGGCCCAGCAGCTGGTCCAGCTCGGCCTGACTGACGAGGTACAGGCCCACCATGGTGATGAGGCCCAGGCCCACCTCGTAGCCGCGCACCCGGCGCCAGAGCAGCAGCGGCTCCAGCAGCGAAGTCCACAGCGCCAGCGTGGCCAGGCCAGCCAGGCACACGCTAACCGACGAGAGCCGCGCCGCCAGAAAAAAAGTTATCCAGTGCGCGGCCACCAGCGCGCCCACCGCCAGCAGCCGCACCGCCTGCCCCGCCGGAATGCGCCACACCTGCTTCCGGGCCACCAGCAGCACCGCCAGTCCGGCCGCGGCCAGCAGCGTGCGCCAGAACACCAGCTCCACCGGCGGCACCGTCAGCAGCTTGCCCAAGATGGCCGTGAAGCCCCACAGGAGCACAATGAAATGAAGCTTGAGGTAGTCCTTCGCCAATGGGGGAATAGATAAATCGGTGAATAAGTAACTGCTGTTACGCAATGGGTCGTAGCGCGAACTACAACGTTCGCGCTACAATGCTGGTGGCACTTCAGTAAGTAACGGAAGCACTGTACAAATGAATGCGACTATCACTCATTCACTCATTGCTACTTGGGCACATACCGGTACAGCACCAGCCCGATGATGGTGAATACCATGCTGGGCACCCAGGCGGCAATGAGCGGGTCGAGGCTGCCTACTTGTGCGAGGTTGCGGCTTAGCATCACAAAAATGATGAAGACGAAAGCCAGCACGAAGCCCAGCGCAATTTGCCCGCCCACGCCGGCGCGCGACTTCCGGGCGCTGAGAATGACGCCAATCAGGGTGAGGACCACGATGGCAAACGGGTACGAATACCGCTCGTACCGCTCGCTCAGGTACAGCTGCGTGTCGTCGGCCCCGCGTTCAATTTTGGTGCGAATGAAGGCGTTGAGCTCGGGCAGGGTCATGGTTTCGGCCAGACGGTAGGTGCTGGCGAAGTCCTTGGGGAAGAGGTTGAGCGTGGTGTCGCGGGCGGGCATGGTTTGCAGCCGCTCATCCTGCGGCCCCTGAAACGTGCGGACTAGCTGCGGCGAGAGATGCCACACGTGCTTGATGGAATCCCAGCTGATGGCATCGGCCGTGAGGCGGCGGCGCAAAATGGTGCCGTCCACGGTTTCGAGCGCGAAGTGAAAGCCGATGTTGTTCACGTTGTCGTAGCTCTCCATATACACGTAGTGGCGCGGGCCAATCTTGTAGTGCACATTGCGCCCCTGAAACCGGTACGGCCGCTTGGTGTACGCCCGCTCAAACGCCACCCGCGACTTATTGCCAATGGGCAGCACCCAGCCGGTCAGCCCAAAAATCAGCAGCCCCACCACCGCGCCGCCAATGGCATAAGGCAGCATCAACCGCTTAAAGCTGACCCCGCTGGCCAGAATGGCCACAATTTCGGTGCGCGCTGCCAATTGCGCCGTCACAAATACCACGGCAATAAAAATGGTAATCGGGGAAAGTAAATTGGCGAAATACGGAAACAGGTAGAGGTAATAGCCGAAAATAATTTTCGACATCGACAGATTATGCTGAATAAAATCGTCGTTTTTTTCGGTGAAATCAATAACGCAGATAACCGATACCAGAATAACCACCGAGAAGAAGAACGCGGCGAGAAACTTCTTAATAATGTATTTATCGAGGATATTCATAGGCAAGCTATTAGCTTCTGATTTGGTGTGAAAAGCTAGCGGCTGAAAGCAAGGTTAGAAGTGCGCCTGAGCTGGCGTAAATAGCTAGGGGCGGAGTGCAGCACTCGCCGGCTATTCAGTACGACCCGGCCGTAACTGCCTAACCGGGCGAGATATTGCCGCAGCTTTTCCGCTACCCATTGGGCATCATCAAAGATACTGCCCGAGAACAGCTCTACGGGCCAACCGAAGCCGGGGCCGCTTCCAGTACGCCCACGAAAAACTGTCCGTCCCGACGTTTGGAGCCAAGGTAAAAACTGTCGGTGTGGGCAATGCGCACGCGCCCCTGCCACGCGGCGGGCAGCCGCTGGGCCAGGGGCGTGGCAGCAAAAACCACGGCGGGCAGCGTGGGTAGGCTGTCGGCCGGGGCCGCCCAGGTGGGCACCGCTCGGCCCGCGGCCCATACCTGCGTCATATGCAGCTCATCAAGGGCCAGCCACTGCTTTTGTTGCCAGGCGGGCGTGGTACGGGCCTCGGTCAGGTGCCGCAGGCCCGCATCGGCGCGCCGGGCGCGTAGCAGCGGGTAGGCAGGTACCAGCAGCAGCAGCAGCGCGCTCATTGTCAGGGCCGATGCGGTGATGAGCACCGCCGGCCGGCGCTGGCCCCAGCCGCCCCGGCCCACCCACGCGGCAAGCGCGCCAAACATCAGCAGGGTACCGGCGAAGGGCAGCGAAGCGAAGCCAAAGCCGGGCAACCGGGTAACTCCCAGAAAGACGGGCAGGGCCAGGCAGGCCAGTATCAGCAGGCCCGCCCAGCCGCGCAGCAGCCAGTTATCGGCCCTGGCTGCCAGGGCGGGTCGGCTATCCCACTGCGCTTCCCAATAGCGCAGCAGCCCCGTGAGCAGCAGGGCCAGCGGCGGCAGCAGCGGCAGCATGTAGCGCTCCTTTTTCTCGGGCACCACGCTCAGCAGCACCAGCGCCGCCACCAGCCAGGCCAGGGCAAACGCGTACGGAACAAATGATGCCGCCCGCCGCCGGGCATACGGCACCGCCAACGCCGCCAGCGCCACCACCGCCCACACCCCGGCAAACACCACGAAGTTGAAATAGTACCACAGCGGCTGCACGTGCCGGTCGCCCCAGGAGGTGGCTTCGGTGCGGGCCACGGCGGCGGCCACGGCCGGCACGTGCTGCCAGATGTACACGGGCCACGCGCCGCCAATCAGGGCCATGATGACCACGGCCACCGCCGCGCCGCGCCAGTGGGCCCGCAGCATGGCCCGGCCGCCCGGCTGCCAGCGGGTAGCCAGCATGGCCACAAACGGCAGCACGACGGTGTACAAACTCACCGGCCCTTTGCTCAGAATGGTGCAGCCCAGCAGCAGCCCGGCCCCCACAAACGCCGCGTAAGAGCCCACCGGACGGTTCCAGCCCCGCATCAGCAGCCACAGGCTGCCCACGGCGAAGCTATTGGAGAAAATATCCCAGTGCCCCTCGCGGCCCACCGTGATGGTGAGCAGGCTGCTGCCCAGCACCAGCGCCGCCAGCCAGGCCGTGCGGCCGGGCGCCTGGGCTTCGGCCCCGGCGTTGCGGGTCAGCTCCCTGGCGAGGCCCCAGAAGAAGAGCACCAGCAGAGTGGCCATGGCCGCCGCCGGCAGCCGCAGCAGGGCCGGGTCGGTGGAGTTGCCGGTGGCTTTCATCACCGTGGCCACGGCCCAGGTGGGTAGCGGCGGCTTGGCCAGGCGCAGCTGCCCGTTCATGGTGGGCACCAGCCAGGAGCCGCCCGCCGCCATTTCGCGGGCAGCCACAAAGTTGCGGGCTTCCATCAGGCCCACTTCCAGCGCGCCGAGGTGGGCGAAGAAATTGCAGCCGCAAATCGCCAGAATGGCGAGCAACCGGCCCCACTTTTGAGCAAAGACAGGAGGGCGCGGAGGAGTTTGTTCCATGAATAGAGAGGCAGTCAGGCCGTAAGAGGCCCCAAACGTGGGGCGTTAGCAGCTCTTGGAGCAGGCCGAATGGAGTGGGCGCCTAGTCCTTGCGCACCGGGCGGTTCAGCAAAGAAAGCAGGCCCGCCACGTTGTCGGTTTCGATGGCATGGGGGCCAAAGGCCAGCTGCTTTTTCATGGCGCCCGCGCTACGCCCGCCAAAAAGCACGAGCTGCATGCCAGCTGCCCGGATACGGGCGGCCCGCTCGGGCGTAAGCTGGTCTTTTTTCACCAGCACCGTTTTAATGCCCGCCGCCTGGGCCTGCGCGAAAACGGAATCAAACTTCAGCACTATTTCCAGGGCTACGGGCACGGCCGGGAGCAGGGTACGCACGTATTTCAAGGTGGGCAAGCGCATGCTGGTAACCAACACCCGCGCCAGCGGCACCTGCTGCCGCACCAGCTGCCGCACCAGCTGCCGGGCCAGCACCGGGGAGCGGGCGTAGGTCTGCCTCGGCGCGGCGCATTTGTCTGCTTCGTGCAAGTCGAAGTGCAGGTATGGGAACGTCGCTTTCTGCTTGAACTCCCGCAGCAGCGTGTCCAGCGCCACCACCCGCTCTTGCTGAAACCAGTCGTAGGGCCAGCCGCCCTGGTAGCGCAGCTGCGCCAGCTCGGCAGCGGGATACTGGCTGACGCAGCCCGTGCCGCCGGCCGTATTGTTGTCGAGCTCACCGTCGTGGTAGAGCACCAGCACGCTGTCCTGGCTGAGCTGCACGTCTATTTCCACGCCATCGGCGCCCTGAGTCAGGGCATGCCGTACGCCTGCCAGGCTACTGGGCGGCCGCGGATTGAAGGGATTGAAGGGCGTGAAAAAGCCCGAGCCCGCGTGTCCCAGCACCAGCGGCCGGGGCGCCGTGCCGGGCAAGTCGACGGCGGCAAATTGCCAATAGCGCAGCCATACCAAGCCCAGGGCAAGCGCGGCGGCCAGGACGAGAAGAATTTTGAGTCGCATGCTTTATAAACAATACAGATGCTGATTGAATTAAAAATGAATAATTAAAAAATTGCGGTTCAGTGCTTTGCAAATTTTTAATTCTTCATTTTTAATTTTTAATTCCATCCACAGTCTCTGAAACCGCACTAGTAGCAGCCAGCAGCCGCTGTTCGCGCCGCATAAGGACAATGTTGCGCGCATACACCACCGCGCCAAAGGCGTTGCCGAGCAGAAGTACAGCGTCGTTGCGCAGCAGGGCATAGGCCAGAATCAGCACCGACCCCGCCAGGCTCACCACCCAAAACCCCAGCGGCAGCACCGACTCGCCTTTGCGCTCCGAATACAGCCACTGGTACACAAAGCGAAGCAAAAACACGCTTTGTCCGATGGCGCCCAGCACCAGCCAGCCGCCCGGGATGGGGTTGTGCAGCATGGTCCACAGGCTGAAATGCGGCGTGCCCACCACAAACCAGCCCAGCGCCAGCACCGGCACCACGTAAGCCCCCGCCCGAAACACCTGCGGTAGCCGGCGCCAGTCGCCCAGCAGTTGCAGGTTGCGGATGTAAATGCCGTAGCTGATGATTTGGGCCCCGAGGATGACGGGGTCGTGCCGCAGCATGCCGTAGCCTATCATCATCAGCGATGAGATGAGGCTGATTTTCCAGAATAGCGTGGGCACCAGCACCCGCTTGGCCCGTTCGCTTTGAACCCATTGCAGCACAATGCGGCTTGAAAACAGCAGCTGCGCCAGCAGGCCAATGCCCAGGGCCACGGTTTCGGTTTTAAGCATGGTCGCCGGTGTGCTGCTCGCCAATCTCGTAGTTTTTCCAGCGGCTGCGAATCCAGCGGAAGCCGAAGGTGTCGACCAGCGGCTTCCAGGCCCGGTTCCAGAGGTTGTATTTGGCCGTGCCGGCAAAGCGTGGGAAGTGCTGCACCGGCAGCTGTTTCACGCGCCCGCCCTGCAGCTGCACCAGCGCGCCCAGAAAGCGGTGCATGCCGTGGAAGAGCGGCACGCGCCGGGCGTACTCAATCTTCATGATTTTCAGCGGGCAGCCGGTGTCCTCAATGCCGTCGTTGATGAGGGCGCGGCGCACCGTATTGGCCACCTTCGACGACAGTTTCTTGACCACCGTGTCCTGCCGCTTGGCCCGGATGCCGTTCACCATGTCGAACTCCGGGAAGAACGCGAAGAACTTCAGAAAGTCCATCGGCGAGGTCTGAATGTCGCTGTCGATGTAGCCCACCAGCGTGCCCCGGCAATGGTCGACGCCCGCCTTGATGGCCGTGCTCAGGCCGCTGTTGTGGCGCAGCGAAATGAATTCGTACTGCGGCGCCGCCGTGCAGATGCCGCGCAGCAGCGCCAGCGAGCCGTCGGTGCTGCCGTCGTTCACAAACAAGACGATTGTCGGCACCGGGGTTGCGACCAGAAACTTGTTCATTTCGAACACAAATTGCCCCAGGCTTTCTTCTTCGTTGTACACGGGAACCAGCACCGTCAGCCGCTGCCGGGCCAGGTATTCAGATGATGACATCACTATTTGTTGCATGGAAAGCCCGAAGGCCAGCGCAAGTTCGCCACGTTTTCGCCAAGCGCGCGGCAGCGCACCCACGCGGCGGGCCGCACTCAGGCCAACAGAACAGCTTCCGAACGTTTTGCCCCGCTTTGGATTGTGCACAAATATGCCCGCTCCCGCAGCGACCCGAACGTCGTTCTGCTCCTCAAAACGGAGCCGTATTCGTACTTTTCCGGTCCCGTTCGCCTCACTCCGCCCACTCGCTTGCAATTTCCTACTGTTCTCGTCACCGGTTGCGCCGGCTTCATCGGTTCGCACCTGTGCGAGCGCCTTCTGCGCGACGGTTACCGCGTGGTGGGGCTCGATAATTTCGACCCGTTCTACCCGCGTGACGTGAAGGAAGCCAACCTGGCGGCCTTCGCCCGGCACCCGCACTTCACCTTCTACGAGGCCGACCTGCGCCACGGCCCCGCCGCGCTGCCCCCCACGGCGGTGGACGTGGTGGTGCACCTGGCGGCCAAGGCCGGCGTAGGTCCTTCGGTGAAAGCCCCCGCTTTGTACCTCGAAAACAACGTGCTGGGCACCGGGCACCTGCTGGAATGGATGCGCCTGGGGGGCAGCCGCAAGCTGTTTTTCGCCTCGTCGTCCTCCGTCTACGGCAACTCGCCCGCGCAGCCTTTCCGGGAGGATATCAACACGCTGGCCACCTGCATCTCGCCCTACGCGGCCACCAAGCTGGCTGGCGAACAGCTCGTGCACGCCTACCACCACCTCTACAAACTGGACGCCCTGAATGCCCGGTTCTTCACTGTTTATGGCCCTCGGCAGCGCCCCGACCTGGCCATTCACAAGTTTGCGGGCCTGCTGCGCGCCGGCCAGGCCATTCCCGTTTTTGGCGATGGCAGCACGGCCCGCGACTATACCTACATCGCCGATACCGTCGACGGCATTGCGCGGGGCGTGCACTACCTGCTCGACCATACCGGCGTGTTCGAAACCGTGAACCTGGGCAACCACCACCCCGTGCCGCTGCTGGAGCTAATTGCCGCCGTGGGCCACGCCGTGGGCGTCAAGCCCGAACTCACCTTCCAGCCCATGCAGGCCGGCGATGTCGACATCACTTTCGCCGACATCAGCAAAGCCCAAAACCTGTTCGGCTACGCGCCCCAAACCAGCCTCGCCGAAGGCCTGCGCCAGTTTGTGGCCTGGCTGCCAGCAGCATAAACCCCAACCCCTAGCCCCTTCCCCTCCGGGGGAAGGGGAACTAGTTTGTAGTACCACACAGCTAGCTTTTAGCGCTAAAACTAAAGTTAGTTCCCCTTCCCCCCGGAGGGGCTAGGGGATGGGGTTAGGCCCCGCTAACCGCTACTACAGCCGGGTCATTACCTGCTTCACCATCCGATCTTTCCAGGGGCCAAAAGTGCCGGCCACGATTTGCTGGCGGGCTTCCTTCACCAACCACAGGTAGAAGGCCAGGTTGTGGGCCGAGGCAATTTGCGGCCCCAGCATTTCCTGGCACTGAAAGAGGTGACGTAGGTAGGCGCGGGAATAAAACGTGCTGGCGTGCCCGCCCAGCTCAGGGTCGATAGAGGAGAAGTCCGTGGACCACTTTTTATTGGTCACGTTCAGGATGCCCTGCGTGGTGAACAGCATGCCGTTGCGGGCGTTGCGGGTGGGCATCACGCAGTCGAACATGT
>JAYSZD010000587.1:0-3667 GCA_043738185.1 Hymenobacter sp.
CTGTTACAGTCAGCGGTTTTCAAGACCGCCGCAATCGACCACTCTGCCAGCTCTCTAAAGAAATTATGAGTTGAAAATTATGAATTATGAGTTTCAGAACGACAACTCACAATTCATAATTTCTAACTCATAATTAAACAAACGTAGAGAAGGGGGGATTCGAACCCCCGATACCGTTGCCGGTATAACGGTTTTCGAAACCGTCGCATTCGACCACTCTGCCACCTCTCTAACAGGTTCCCCGAGTGATTGGGGAGTGCAAAATTAGGAAGGAATAGGGAATGCGGAAGGAATAATGAAGAATATTTGTAAAATTTCTTCTAAAGCACTCAGAACGAAAGTTCTGCAATGAAGGGATTGTACGACACTACCGGCCGGTGACGGCTCCCTCCTGCCGGGCCTTTTCGGCCAGCTGCTCCAGTAGCATTTTCCGGCGGCGGCCAGTTACGGCGTCCATGCTCACGTTCACTTCAAAGCCGATAATCAGGGTCATGCACACAAATTCGAGCCACACCATGAAGCCGACCAGCGCGCCGATGGACCCGTAAAACGTGTTGTAGGAGTTGAAAATCCGAACGTAGAGCGTGAAGAGAAACGAAACAAGAAAGATGAGCAGCGTGGCCACGATGGCCCCCACCGAAACCAGCGGCCACTTGTCCTGCACGGGCGGCACGAAGTAGTAAATCACGCAGGTGGTGCTCAAAAACAGGCCCACCAACGAGCCGTAGCGAATGAGCGTGAGCACTAAATCGGTCAGGCGTTCGGGCACCACTTCGTAAAAAACCAGCCAGTCGATGAGGTAGGTACCGAAGAAAATCCCCACAATGGCAAGTACCAGAATCAGGGCCAACACGAAAGTTAGTGCTGTAGCAATGAGTCGCTTGCGAAAATAGCTGCGGTGCTTAAACCAGGGGTATTTCTTTTCAAAGGCGTCGAGCAGCGCCATGATGCCGTTGGAGCTGAGCACCAGGGCCGTACCAAAACCAAAGGAGAGCAGCCCGCCGTGCGGAATATTCACAATATCCTCAATAGTAGAGGCCGTGGCCGCGTACAGCTCCCGCGGCATAAAGTCACTCAAAAACAACAGGATATCCACGTTCAGATTCGGCACGGGAATGTACGGAATGAGCGTGAAGAGAAAAATAATGGTCGGGAACAGCGCCACCGTGAGGTTGAAGGCCATGTAAGCGGCGCGCTTCTCCAGACTATCGAGGCGCAGCTCGTGCAAAATCCGGTCGAGCACGTCGTAGAGCGAGGCCTGGCCCCCGGGCAGCCGCAGCCGCTTCAGCCCCACAATCAGCCGCCGGTATGCCCGCTGCTGGCGCACATCGGGGAAGCGGGCACGACGAAGAGCAGGAGCTTTCATTTTTTTAATTAAAAATTAAAAGTGGAAAATTAAAAATCTGAGTGCGACGGACAATGGCCTGCGTGGGTGTAGATTTTCAATTTTTAATTACCCATTTTTAATTCATTTACGGAACGCGGCCGGGGCGGGCGCATCCGGCGGGATGGCACCGGGCGTGGGCAGTACGGGGCTATCCAGCTCATCATCGCTAAAATACGGCGCCAGTCGCTCCTGAATGGTTTCGGGCATGGTGACGGGACGGCCAGTGGTGGTTTTCACAAATACCATCAGCGTGTGGCCTTCGGTGAGCAGGTCGCCCGCCTCGTTGTAAATCTCATACTCGAATAGCACGCGGGTGCCTTCGGGTGGCTGGCGCAGCAGTAGACGCACCGTGAGCAGGTCGTCGTAGCGGGCCGGGCGCCGGAAGCGGGTGCGCAGCTCGCCCACCGGCATGCCCACGCCGTCGGCCTCCAAATCCTTATAGTTGATGCCCAGCTTACGGAAGGCTTCGGTGCGGGCTACCTCAAAATACGCCGCGTAGTTGCCGTGATAAACATAACCCATCTGGTCAGTTTCAGCGTAACGGACCCGGATTTGGATGTCGGAAGTATACATTTTTTTTTAAGCTGTTAGCTTCGTTTGAAATAATGATGCTCAATGCGTGCTCTCATCGGAAGAGCTAACAACTGATAGCGACTGGCTAACAGCTCACAACTACCGTATTCCCGCCCGGTTCAGCGCGGCCTGGTAGCGACGGGCATTCAGCAGATGGCCGGTTTCGTTGGTGGCGAAGGCGTGGTATCCACTGAAATCTTCCTTGGCGCAGAAGTACAAATAGTTGTTGCTCTCGGACTTGAGCACCGCATCGATGCTGGCGATGCTGGGCAGGTTGATGGGGCCGGGCGGCAGGCCCGCATACATATACGTGTTGTAGGGCGAGTCTTTTTTCAGGTGCACGTTCAGCACGCGCTTGATGGTGAAGTTGCGGTTGGCATACACCACGGTGGGGTCGGCCTGAAGCTTCATGCCCTTTTTAAGACGATTGAGGTACACGCCAGCAATGCGGGGCCGCTCGTCGGCATGTTGCTGTTGCTCGGCTTCCACAATGCTGGCCAGCGTGCTCACCTGGGCGCGGGTGAGGTTGAGCTTCTCGCGCTGGGCGTCGCGAGCGAGCGTCCAGAACTTCTCGTACTCCTTCTTCATCCGCTGCATCAGGTTGGGCGCCGAAGTATTCCAATACAGCTCATAGGTATTGGGAATGAACATGCTGAGGATAGTCGTGGTATCGAAACCCAGGCTTTGGGTGTAGGTGGGGCTGCTGAGCAGGGAGTCGATTTGCCCGGGCCGGGCATCAATCTGGCTCGATAGCTTGGTGGCCAGCTCGCCCCGCAGCCGCACGTTGGTAAACGTGAGCTTGAGCGGTGATTGCAGGCCCGCTTTCAGCACGTTGATGAGCTGGCGGTTGGTGTAGCCTTCCTTCAGCTCGTAGCGGCCGGGCTTCACGTGCTCCGGGTACTTCATCAGCTTGGCCACGAAATGCAGCGACAGCTTGTCGACCACCACGCCGGTGGCGTCGATGGTTTTCAGGGCCGCCTTCCAGTCGTCGCCGCGGTGAATGACGACGTACGTCGGCTTGCCCTTGGTTTCGATGTTGGCGGTGAAAAACACCTGATAGAAATAATAGGAGAAACAGACCAGCGCAAGCGTGAAAATCACACTTACGGTAGCCCAGCGCCGACGACGTTTCAGGGCTTGGTCGCGGCGTTCAAGAACCGACTTTTTGGCAGGCTGGGACATGGGAGGCAATGAGAGAATCGGGGAAGCGGCCTCAAAAGTACGAAGAGCGGCCACCGCGCCGCGTAAGTCGCGCGTTAGTTGCTCCGTTTCGGCCGGCCGTAGTACCTTGCCCGCGCCTTCGGCCACGGCCGGCACCCAACTGCCGTGTCAGGCCACCCAATCCGGTCCTCGCCCGCCGTCACTTTTTCAATCTCTCCTCTCTTTCTATGCCCGCCACCCTCCTCCGTATTCACCCCTCAAACCCGCCCCACAGCCGTATCCAGCAAGCCGTTGAGGTATTGCGCAAAGGCGGCGTCATCATTTATCCAACCGATACCGTGTATGGCATCGGTTGCGACGTGACCAATGCCAAGGCCGTTGAGAAAGTATGCCGCATCAAGAAGCTGTTCCCCGAGAAGGCCAACCTGAGCTTCATCTGCCACGACCTGTCCCATATTTCGGATTACGCCCACGGCATCAGCACTTCCACCTATAAAGTCATCAAAAAAGCCTTACCCGGCCCTTTCACGTTCATTTTCGAAGCCA
>JAYSZD010000588.1:0-3666 GCA_043738185.1 Hymenobacter sp.
CCTGAGCGGCGAGCTGGAAGTGGAACTGATTCCGCAGGGTACACTGGCCGAGCGCTGCCGGGCGGGCGGTGCGGGCATTCCGGCCTTCTTCACGCCCGCCGGCTACGGCACCGAAGTGGGCGAAGGCAAGGAAAGCCGCGAGTTCAACGGCAAAATGTACCTGCTCGAAACCGGCCTTACCGCCGATTTTGCCTTCGTAAAAGCCTGGAAAGGCGACACCGCCGGCAACCTCATCTACAAAGGCACAGCCCGCAACTTCAACCCCATGATGGCCACGGCCGGCAAAATCACGGTGGCCGAAGTGGAGGAGCTGGTGCCCGCCGGCGAACTCGACCCCAACCAGATTCACACGCCAGGTATCTTCGTGCAGCGCATCTACCAAGGCCAGCACTACGAAAAGCGCATCGAGCAGCGCACCGTGCGGCAGGGGTAAAGAGGCGTGCTGCATCGTACTTTCATAGTAAGCAGCAGATACAGCAACAGGGGGCGCGACCAAGCACGTTTCATAACATTCCGCTGATGCTGTTCTTGTAGCCTAACGAAGCCGTTTGGGAATTTAAAGGCACCTTGCCAAAGCGGCAGGCTCTCAAATCCCTATTCAACGTCGAGAAGCAGTCCCTACCATTCAAGCTCGTACTTGGTAATCAATTTTTCTTATTCGCCATGAACAATCGATTAACTATCATTTTGTTAACTATTGCCATCGGCGCTGTTTTACTGGGCAGCTCCTGCTCAAAGAAAGCGCAGGTTGCGCCCGCTCCCACCGTCGAAACACCGGTTGGGCCATCCATCACCGGCCTTGTTCAGCCAGCTGATGCTCTGATAAACGTTTCATTAACTGATGACAAGAGCCATCAGCAAATTGCCGGTGCTGCCCTCGATAGCAAAGGAGCTTATAGTTTCAACACCGTACCAGCCGGTACATATACCTTGTACTATAGTCCAAAGCGAGGATATGTCCCGCCCCGGCAGCAGAGCGTGACCGTGACGGCTGGCAAAACGACCGTAGTTCCTACCGTTACGGCAGTACGGTCCACGGCTTCGTTCACCGCCAACGGCGTTGCGTTTAGCCCCTTGATAGTGGACCTCATGATTGGCCCTGACAAATTCTCCATTGTTCTAAGCGATGAAACCACTTACGGTCTTTCGCTAACCATGCCTTACAGCGTGGAAGTAGGTACCTATCCGTTAAATACTACATCAACTTATGCTGTTTTTAATGAAATGGGCTTAGGCGTTTTCGATTCCCGCCTTAATTCATCAACTGTTACAGCGGGTGGCACGCTTACCATTACAGCAGTAGAGAATACGGCGTCCTTCCCACGGTCTGTTTCCGGCACGTTCAGCTTCACTGGCACAGACGCAGCTTCCGGGGCTCAAAAAACCATCAGTGGCACCTTCGCAAATGCGTATTTTTAGCAGGCTCGATGCGCCACTCGCTTGGCCAGCACGAAGAGGATGGCAAAAGCCAAATTCACGCTAAAAAAGGGTCGTTCGAATCATTTTTTAGCCAAAAGCAAGCCATTTTGAAGGTTGGCCAATGGGTTGTTTTGCGTAGTGAGAAAGGCAAGATGCGTGAGTCCCTAAAAAGCCAGCCACTAGCTTTTCCTGCGGTGAAAGTCCTTTGTACCTGAGCCACCTTTCTGAATAGCTTCAATTGAAAAGACTGCTCTTCCAAAACTCAGCGATGAAAAAAACGTCTCTCGCGCTGCTGTTGCTGCTGAGTGGCTATAGCGCCACCGCCCAGGTGGCGGCACCGGCCCGCCGGCCACCCGCCGCCCGCCGCACCGCCGCGCCCGCCAAAGCCCTGGCCACGCCGCCCGCCACCATCGACCCAGTCGAAGCGCAGCGCATTGATGAACTGCTGACGCACTACACGGCCGACGTGGGCACGCGCGGCGCGTATGGCCCCTTGTCGAAGCCGACGGCTGCTGGCTCCATACGCCGCTACGACAAGCGCGTGCCCGGCGCCATTGCGCTGGTACTGCGCGATGGCAAGGTGGTGTACCGCAAGGCATTTGGTGTGGACGACATGTTTACCCAGACGCCCCTGCGTACCGACGCCATCGTACGCATTGCCTCCCAAACCAAGGCCATTACCAGCGTAGGGCTGATGCTGCTCTATGATGAAGGGAAATTTCAGCTCGACGACCCCATCTCGAAGTATTTGCCGGCCTTCGGCAACCCCAAAGTGCTGGCTACTTTCAACGAGAAAGACTCGACTTACACCACGGTGCCGGCCAAAGGGGAAGTCACCATCCGGCAGCTCTTCACGCACACCTCGGGCATCAGCTACCCGGTAGTTGGCAGCAAGGAGGCGCGGGCTATTTATGCCAAGGCGGGCATTCCGAGCGGCATTAGCACGCCCACAGGCTCGCTGGCAAAGTCCATGGACGCGCTGGGAAAGTTGCCGCTCATGCACCAGCCGGGCGAGCGGTTCAGCTACGGGCTGAGCGTGGACGTGCTGGGCCGGCTGATTGAGGTGCTTTCGGGCCAGCCGCTGGACCAGTACCTGCGCGCCCACCTGTTTGAGCCGCTGAATATGCCCGACACCTGGTTTTACCTGCCCGCTGCCAGGCACGCGCGGCTGGCAGCGCTATGGACCGAGGATGCGGCCAAGAAAACGGTACCCATGATGCCCCAGGGCGGCATGTTCCCCAACTACCCGAAGGCATCGGGCGGCACGTACTTTTCGGGCGGCGCGGGGCTCTCGTCCACCATCGACGACTACGCCCACTTCCTGCAAATGCTGCTGGACAACGGTACCTACAACGGCCGCCAGCTGCTCAAACCCGCCACCGTGACCCTGATAACCCAGAACCAGATGGGCGCCGTGAGCCAGGGTGGCAACAAGTTCGGTCTGGGCTTCAGCATCGTGAGCGCCCAGAATGCAGCCAGGCAGCCGGGCGGCTTGTCCGAGGGCTCGTACGAATGGGGCGGCATTTTCGGCACCACGTACTGGGTCGACCCCAAAACCAGGCTGGTGGCCTTGATTTACACCCAGAAATACCCCAACAGCACGGGCGACGACCTGGCCAACAAATTCAAAACGGCCGTTTACCAGACCTTCGCGCCCGCAGCCACTGCCCCAGCGCCAGCGGCTCCCGCCGCCAGATAACTACTCCTGACACCCCAGTTCCCACCCACAAAATCCGCGAAATCCGCGAAATCCGCGAAATCCGATAAATCCGCGGTTCAGACAACCTTTTATTATGCTCGACAAACACGGCATCGCCAAACGCATCGCCCAGGAAGTAAAAGACGGCTCCTACGTCAACCTCGGCATCGGCATCCCCACGCTGGTGGCCAACTACATCCCGACCGGCATTAATGTGGAGCTGCAGTCCGAAAACGGCCTGCTGGGCATGGGCCCCTTCCCCACCGAAGACCAGGTCGACCCCGACCTCATCAACGCCGGCAAGCAAACCGTGACCACGCTGCCCGGCTCCAGCCTCTTCAGCTCCGCCGATTCGTTCGGCATGATACGCGGCGAGCATGTGGACCTCACCATCCTCGGCGCGATGGAAGTTTCGGAGCGCGGGGACATTGCCAACTGGAAGATTCCCGGCAAAATGGTGAAGGGCATGGGCGGCGCCCATCTGGTTCTGGGTTATCAGGGTCACGGTGGCGGGTTTGAGCAGCTGGCGGCCGTTGTAGGTACCGTTG
>JAYSZD010000589.1:0-3663 GCA_043738185.1 Hymenobacter sp.
CCCTTGGGACCAGTTGCCCGAATCAGCAGGGCCAACAGCATTACCAGCAGCACGCCAAAGACAATGAAAATGGGGTGGTAAAAGGAAAGCAGAATCAAGCCGAATAAAATTTGCAGCGCCGCCGCCGAAAACTCTATCAGAATGGTGGCCAGCCCTTTTTGCAAGGTGGGTGCGTCCAGCAGACGGTTCATCAGCTCGGGCAGGTACTGCCCGTTCAGGGCTTCGGTGCGCACCCGCGGCAGGCGCAGGGCAAAGTCGAAGCTGATGCGGGCAAAGAGCCGCTGCTGAATAAACTCGACCAGGTACACCTGCATCACCTGCAAGCCGCCCACCAGCAGCGTACCCGTTACGATGAGGGCAATGAGTACCACGAGCGACGTGCTCACGGCCCCGCTGCTCACGAAATTGATAACCGACTGCACGCCCAGGGGCAGCGACAGGCTGATGACCCCGGTCAGAGCCGCATACACGTAGAGGTAGGTAATGTCGCGCCGCTCCGAGGCAAGCAGGCGCCACAGGCGCTGGCCGGGCGTGAGGGAAGAAGGGGGCAGGTCCGCCATAAGGGAAAATAAAGTCGAATTAGTCGGGTACAGAACCAGATGCTTGGGCTAAGCTAGCAAAAGCCAGTTGCGTAAGAAAGGTTTGGAGCGTGTTTTCGGCCCCGTCTCCGCTGATGGCATCGGTGAGTGAGGGCAGGTGCTGCGCGAAAAAGAGCTGCTTGCGAGCCGATTCCAGTAGAGTACTCACCAGGGCTTGGGGGAAAGCGTAGGCGGGATTAACCTCCTGCACCACAGCCACGATGCCGGCCGCCAGCTGCTTGTACTCCCGAAACAGCCCCTCGCGGTTGTCGCCGTCCACGTCGCGGGTCAGGTAGGCTTTGGAGGCCTCGTGCACCACAATGCGGTAGAGGGCGGCCTCATCGAGCTGGGTCGTGGCCGGGTCGTCCTGGTTGGCGTGGGTGATAATGCCCATAATAAGCCGCAGCCGTTCGCGGGGGTCGGGCACGTTGTGGGTATGAAACCGAATCTGGTAGCGCAGCCAAGCCCAGTGCCAGCTCACCAGGTACACCAGCAGCTTGTGCTTATTCTCGAAATAGCGGTAAAGCGAGGCCTCGGTGGAGTCAATTCGCTGCGCCAGCTTTTTGAAAGTAAAATGTTCGAACCCAATTTCATCAATCAGCAGTACGCTTTCGGCCACCAGCCGGCGCCCCAAATCCGTGTCCTGCGGGTCGCGCAAGTACAGCTTTTCGTTTAAATCGATGCGAAGGGAAGTATGCATTATAAAAGCAAGACTAATGGGTGTGAAAGAAAATACTACCCCAAATAAACGGTTTACTTCGCCTTTGAGCGACTTTACTTTTGCTAAGCGTGGCGTTATTCGCCTTGGCCCAGCGAAAAAACCCGTTGGCCGTTCATCAAATACAGGTGCTCGGTTTTGATAACGTACAGCCGGTTATCGGCCAGGCGGTGCAGCAGGGCCAGCACGTCGGCAAAGGGCACGGGGGTAAATTTAAGCTGCGCAACGCCCACCACAGCGTTGGCGGCCACGAAACGGCAGCGCCAGTGGTCGGTGCAGAACGTTTCGGGATGCCCGTCGGGGTACACTTTCACGCCGCGGTTGGTGATGAGCTTGAGCTGCATCCGGTCTCCACAAATGGCTTCGAGCTGCCGGCCCAGCTGCTCCGGCTGCTTTCCGTCCCAGCGCAAAAAAACATCAATCCCTACCAGTTCCTGCACCACGACAGGTGTTCCGTAAAGCGCGGCCAATGGGGCTGCGGGCGCGGCCGAGCCCCCGGCAGGTGCCGCGTCGGACATGGCGGCCAGCTGCCGGGGCAGCTGCCCCAGGCGCGCAATCACGGCATCGGCAAAGCCCGTGGTCGTGACCTTGGCGCGGCTGGTTTCGGGGTCGTAAATGTCGGCCGTGTGCTGGCCGTCTTCCAGGGCGCACAGCCAGGCGTTGTGGACTTGGGCCGCGGTTTCGCGCTGGCCCAGGTGCATGAGCATGAGCACCGCCGCCTGCAACAGGCCCGAGGGATTGGCTATGTCCTGGCCGGCAATGTCGGGCGCCGAGCCGTGGATGGCTTCAAACAAGGCCCCGCCATCGCCAATATTGGATGAGCCCGCCAGGCCCACCGAGCCAGTAAGCTGCGCCACCACGTCGGAAATAATGTCGCCGTACAGGTTCATGGTCACCACCGCGTCGTAGCGCTCCGGCGTGTCGGCCAGCCGCGCCGTGCCGATGTCGATAATCTGGTGTTCCTGCTCGATATCGGGATACTCGCGCCCGATTTCCATGAACACCCGATGAAACAGCCCGTCGGTGAGCTTCATAATGTTGTCCTTGGTCATGCACGTGAGCTTGCGGCGACCATGGCGGCGGCAGTACTCGAAGGCGTAGCGCACGATTTTCTCGCAGCCCGTCCGGCTCACCAGCTTCAGGCACTGCACCACGTCGGGGGTTTGCTGGTGCTCGATGCCGGCGTAGAGGTCTTCCTCGTTTTCGCGGATGATGACCACATCCAGCGTGGGGTGACGGGTAGCTACGGCCGGATACAGCGAGCGACAGGGCCGCACGTTGGCGTAGAGGCCCAATGTTTTACGCAGGGTCACGTTCAGGCTTTTGTAGCCCCCGCCCAGCGGCGTAGTGATGGGAGCCTTGAGCAGTACCCGCGTGCGACGTAGCGAATCCCAGGCCGCCGGACCAATGCCGGAACTGTGGCCGGCCCGGTACATCTGCTCCCCTACCGCAATAAATTCCGGCTCCAGGGCCGCTCCGGCGGCTTCCAGTATCCGCAGGGTCTGGGTCATGATTTCGGGACCGATGCCGTCGCCAACGGCAACGGTGATGGGGGCTTTGGAAGGCATAAGAAGAGAAATCGGGGAGTGAGACACCCGCTGGCACCCGCCGGCTTGGGGCTGCAAATCTATACACACTTTCCTAAATAATAGTTTTACTTCTTAAAAAAGCATGAAAATGATTAATCAAAAAAGCTTTGCTAAAATATTCGTGAAATATCGAAACCTTGATACCACAACCATTGTATATGATAGCAAAGCTATTAATATTGGTAGCTTAACCTAATAATCGTCATCATGGTACAGTTGCCTGTTTTCCGTCCCCACTCGCGTAGGCACCGTCGTGCCGCGCTCCGTTCCATGCTTCCGCTCACGGCCCTGGCTGCGGAACAGGTGCTAGGCCGCGACAAAGTGCTCGTCCTGCTGGAAACGTTTGGCTCTTACTGCCTGCACCGCCCTCTGATAACATTGCGCCGCTCGCTGTCGCTGCTGCTGCTGGCCGGAGCCAGCGTCCTGGGCCTCAGCAGCTGCACTACCATACGCCAGGGCGAGGTGGGCGTTAAGCGCACGCTGGGCCGCCTCGACCAGCAGGTAGTGCTGTCGGGGCCGAAGGCGTTCAACCCCTTCCTGACCACCATCATAAAAGTGCCCGTCACGACCCAGAACCTGGAGATTCGCTCCAGCCTGCCTTCTAAGGAAGGCCTCTCGATTGCCTCCGACATCTCCATTCTCTACCGGGTGAAGGCCAACCAGGTACCCGGCATCCTGCAAACCACTGGTTTGGGCTACGAGAACGTTCTGATTCTGCCCGTTTTCCGCTCCGCCTCGGCCGACGTGTGCGCCCGCTACTTCGCCAAAGACATGCACA
>JAYSZD010000590.1:0-1508 GCA_043738185.1 Hymenobacter sp.
CCGCCACGTCCACCGGCTCGCCCTGGTGGGTGCCGCGCCACACCGTGCGCCCGTCCAGGCTCAGGATGCGCACCGCCCCGCCCAGGTAGGCCGGGGCCGTGCTCAGGCGCAGGCGGTCGGTGACCGGGTTGGGGTAGAGGCTGAGCTCCGTCCCGGCGCTGGCGCTGGCCAGGGTTGGCAGCACTTCGCGGCCGGCCGTATACGTCACGTTAAAGTTGAATCGGCCTACCGAGGCGTAGGAGGAGTAGCCGGTGGTGGCGGGGTCGCCCGCGGCATTGCTTTGAACCGCCAGGTAGTAGGTGCCCGCCGGCAGAGTTTTGGTGAACGAGAAGTTGAGTTGGTCAATGGGGGACCCGCCAGTGTAGGCCCCAATTTCAGTTTTGCTACTGTTGTAGAGCCGCACCGCGGCGCAGAGGTTCCCGGCGAAGTTGCCCAGGGTGGACAGGTTGAAGGTCACCGGGCTGCCGCTCGTTTTAAAAGAGTAATAAAGTACGTCGCTGCTTATCCGGATGACGCCAGAACCGGTGGCGCGGCCACTGGTAGGGGCCAGTGCTTTGGCCGTGGCAAAACTGATGTTTGCGGAGGCGGGGCGGTAGCCCACGCCGTTGGTGGTATTCGCAATGATGGCCATGTCGTCTTCCTGGTTGGAGGCAAGCGCATATTCGCCCTTGCTCCACTGCGCGACGTTCTGGAAACTGCCGTTGCCCATAATCGGACCCCATGCCCCATGGCCGACAAAGTAGTCTTGTGTGCCAGTAGGCAATTTGAGACCATCGTGGCTCAGGCCCAAGGTGTGGCCCAGCTCGTGCGAAACAGCTAGCGAGGCTGCTCTCACATCTGTGTCAAACACCCAACAGATGTTAGAGCCGTTTTCGATGGTTCTGCTGAAAGAGTTGAATTTAGCTACCCCGCCGACACCAATGCGGCTAATGGTGGTTTGGCTGCCTGGTGACATAACGCAGCGCATGCGTTTGCCGACGGCATAGGAATTGAACACCGCTTCGTCGGTCGTCACGCTTAAGTTGAAGGGGCGAAAATCTTCGGCCACCCGGTTCCACAAGACTGTCAGGTCAGCATCGGTAATGCTGGAGGCGGGGGCGGTGTAGGCACGGCCCTCGTTCCAAGTGCTGCCAGCGGGCAGGGAATAGCCGTTCGTATCGAGGAAAAGGCAACCTTTTGCTCCAGGGTAGCTAGTCAGCAATACCGCCGTGGTGCGCTGGGCCGTGCTAGCGGCGGCGGCCGGGGCGGCGGCGGTCGGGGTCGGGCGGTCCCCCGATGTCATGTAGTCAACGCACATCTCCTTCTCGATGTCGACCGCGCGCACGCGCACGTTGCCCTGCGCATCGGCCGCGTAGCGGTAGGCCTGGTGGCTGGCCGGCAGCAGAAGGGTGCCCTCCACCGCCTTGCCCGCCAGGCGCAGCTGAAACGAGGAGGCGGCCGAGCCGGGGACGCCGCCCACCACGTACTCGCCCGTTTTTCCCAGGTCCTCGCGGTAGTTCACCTGCCCG
>JAYSZD010000591.1:0-3658 GCA_043738185.1 Hymenobacter sp.
CACGCTTTTTGATGCGGAAGGCAGCCCGAAGTGCGAGCGGCTGGCCTTCGTGCAGAAAGGCCCGGCCGCGCTGAACGTCACCATCGTGGCCGACCAGCCAAGCTACGGCCCGCACGCGCCGGTGCAGCTCACGGTGCGTGTGGCCGATGCCGCCGGCCAGCCCGTGGCCACCAGCCTCTCGGTCGCTGTGAGCGACGCCGGCCTGGCCGCGCTAGACCCCAACGCCGAAACCATCGCCTCCAACTTGCTGCTGACTTCGGATTTGGTGGGCTACGTGGAAAACCCCGGCTATTACTTCCGTAACCAGACGGCGGCCACCGCGCAGGCCCTCGACGACCTGCTGCTGACCCAGGGCTGGCGGCGCTTTGTGTGGAAGCAGGTACTGGCCGGCCAGCCGCCGACGGTGCGCTTCCGACCCGAGCAGGACATTACCCTGACCGGGCAGGTAGTGAGTGTGCAGGGCAGCCAGCCTATTGCCAACAGCCAGCTCACGTTTATGCAGCTGCGGCCCACGCGCAGCATCACCACGGGCACCACCGATGCTGAAGGACGATTTTCGTTTTCGGGGTTTCCGCTGCGTGACACGGCCGTTATCAGCTTGCAGGCCCGGCGGGCGCAGGGCGGTTCCAATGTTATCATTCGGCCCGACGACGGGCCCGCGCCCGGCCCGCAGCTGCTGCCCGCGCTGCCGCCGCTAAGTGCCGCGCCGGCCGGCGTGGCCGCTTTTGTGCGCCGCAGTCGCCAGGCTCAGGCCGCCGACCTGGAGCTGAACCCCGACAAAGCGCTGCGCAACATCCGCCTCGATAACGTGGCCGTGACGGCCAAACGCGTGGCCGTACCACGCGACGACCCCCGCCGCCTCTACGGCGCTACGGGCGGCACCGTTGTGGATTTTGCCGACATGCCATCGGCCCAGTCGGGCCTGACAATATTACAGGTTTTACAGGGGCGCGTGGCCGGCCTGACCGTGAGCGGCAACCCGCCCAATCAAACGGTGCAGATTCGGGGCCAGGGTTCGCCGCTCTTTATTCTGGATGGGCAGCGGGTCGACGCGGAAGTCATCGCAACGATTCCTTCCAACCAAGTAGAGTCGGTGGAAGTATTTAAGGGGACCGAAGCGGCCATCTTCGGGGGCACCGGGGGGGCCATTGCCGTGTATACCAAGCGGGGCGACCCCAATTACCGCGCCCCCGATACCGGCCCGCCCCCTGGCATTGCCACGGTGCGGGTGCCGGGTTTCTATCAGGCCCGCGAGTTTTACCAGCCGCGCTACAACGCCCTGCTCACCAACCCGCCCGCCGACCCGCGCACCAGCACCCTGTACTGGAACCCGGCGGTGCGTACCAATGCCCGCGGCGAGGCCGAGCTGCACTTCTTCACCGCCGACGGCAGTGGCAGCTTCCAGGCCGTGGCTGAGGGCGTGACCGCTACCGGCCAGCCCGCCACCGGCACGGGCACAGTAGTAGTGAAGGAAAAGTAGTGGCTGAACCCGCTTAATCAAGTTTTTGGGAAATAACCCCGCTGAGATTACAGCGGGGTTTTTCATGAGCCCCTGGTAAGGGTTGCACCATTTTCGGTAGTACTGTGTACCGGACTTGGCCACTTGCCCGCCACCAGTATTGGGGCTGGCCGCCGAACTAAAAAAGTGAGTTTTTTGGGCCTGTGGCTCCAATCCACCCGCCGGACTTATGCGAGACCGGAGCATGGGATGTAGGCAATAATGGTGGTTGCGCCGAATCTTTACAGGGCTCCCGGAAACGTTGCCGAAGATAATTCCGGCAGGAAACCAAAGTTTTTCTTTCAGAAACGGTTTTTTTAGCGGAACATTACTTTTCCATAGCTTAGCCACCCCTGCGCCATTTCGCACGTTGGTGGACCTCGGCCCTTGAAACCTTATTCTCCTCAATGAACAAGCTCGCTACGATTGATTACATCGTTTTCTTCGTCTATTTCATCATCGTATCCGGCTACGGCATCTGGATTTACCGGCGCAAAACCGGCCACGACGGCACCATTGAGGGCGATTCCAAAGATTATTTCCTGGCCGAAGGCTCGCTGACGTGGTGGGCCATCGGCTCGTCGCTGATTGCCTCCAACATCTCGGCCGAGCAGTTTGTGGGCATGTCCGGCTCGGGTTTTAAAATGGGCCTGGCCATTGCCACCTACGAGTGGATGGCGGCCATTACGCTCATTGTGGTGGCGGTTTTCTTCATTCCGGTGTATCTGAAGAACCGCATTTTCACGATGCCGCAGTTCCTGAGCCAGCGCTACAACGGCACGGTGGCCATGATTATGGCCATTTTTTGGCTGGCGCTCTACATCGTGGTCAACCTGACGTCGATTCTCTACCTCGGCGCCATTGCCATCAGCAGCATCGCCGGCCTCAACCTCGAATTCTGCCTCTATGCGCTGGCCGCGTTTGCCATCCTCATCACCCTGGGCGGCATGAAGGTGATTGGCTTCACCGACGTTATTCAGGTGTTTTTTCTGATTCTCGGCGGCCTGGCCACCACCTACCTGGCCCTGAACCTGGTGGCTGAAAAATTTGGCCAGACCGGCGTCATCAGCGGCTTTAACCTGATGACGGAGCAGGCCGGCGACCACTTCCAAATGATTTTCAAGCAGGACAACCCCAATTACATCGACCTGCCCGGCCTGACCGTGCTGCTCGGCGGCATGTGGATTGTGAACCTCAACTACTGGGGCTGCAACCAGTACATCACCCAGCGCGCCCTCGGGGCCGACCTGCCCACGGCCCGCGCCGGCATCCTGTTTGCCGCCTTCCTCAAGCTGCTCATGCCCGTGATTGTGGTGCTGCCCGGTATTGCGGCCTTCGTGCTCTACAAAGCCGATGTGTTCGGGGCGGCCGAGTTTGGCTCCGGCGCCGACCTCAACCCCGACCGCGCTTATCCGGTGCTGCTCAATATTCTGCCAGTGGGTCTCAAGGGTCTGTCCTTCGCCGCCCTCACGGCGGCCGTGGTGGCTTCGCTGGCCGGCAAAGCCAATTCGATTGCGACCATCTTCACGCTCGACGTTTACAAGAAAGTCATCAACCCCAACGCCTCGGAAAAAACGCTGGTCACCACGGGCAAAATTGCCGTGGTGGTGGCCATGATGATGGGCGTGCTCATTGCCCCGCACCTGGGTATTGATAAAAAAGGTGGTTTCCAGTACATTCAGGAGTACACGGGCTTCGTATCGCCGGGCATTTTCGCCATGTTCATCTTGGGCTTCTTCTGGAAGAAGACGACTTCGACAGCGGCTCTCTTCGCCACCATCGGCGGCTTCCTGCTCTCGGTGATGTTCAAATTTCTGCCCCTCTACGCCGACCTCTCGTTTCTGGCGCCGTTCGGCTTCGCGGTGAAGAATGCGGAAGGCATTTACGAAATCCCCTTCCTCGACCGGATGGGCTTCGTGTTTGCCATCAGCGTGGCGGCCATGGTCATCATCAGCCTGTATGAAGCCAGCCGGGGCGTGAAAACCAACGGGCTGGAAGTCGACCGCAGCATGTTCAAAACCACGCGCGGCTTTGCCATTGGCGCCATGGTTATCATGGTGATGCTGACCACGCTATACACGGTGTATTGGTAAGCGCAGGCTAATTTGCCAACCCGGTAAAACGTCATGCCGAGCTTGCTGAAGCATCTCTACTGCGTAA
>JAYSZD010000592.1:0-3655 GCA_043738185.1 Hymenobacter sp.
GGCCGCAATTTTCTCCACGATGCCCTTGGGCACGAAGCTGGTGAGGCCCGCCGACACCTTGTT
The DNA here is from genome assembly GCA_043738185.1 of Hymenobacter sp. Classification (GTDB taxonomy): domain Bacteria; phylum Bacteroidota; class Bacteroidia; order Cytophagales; family Hymenobacteraceae; genus Hymenobacter. Next base: position 64 of record JAYSZD010000592.1, read on the forward strand.
CAGCACGCCGGGCACTACCTCGGCCTCGCCGGCCAGCAGGCCGCTCACGGCAACTTCGGCCACAGCCTCGGCCGTCATCGATACTTTATTGGCGGTGGCTTGCAGCTCGGCGCCCATGCCGGCACGGTCGGCAAAGCTGGTGGTAGTGGCACCGGGACACAGGCACGTCACAGACACGCCGCTGCCTTTGAGCTCGTAGCGCAGGCCGCGGCTGAAACTCAGCAAAAAGGCCTTGCTGGCCGCGTAGAGCGCCAACGACGGCACGGCCTGGTAGGCGGCGGTGCTGGCCACATGCAGCACGTAAGCCTTGGGAACCTGGTGCAACGCGGGCAGAAGCAAGTGCGTGAGGGCCACGGGCAGCGCCATATTCAGTTGCAGCATATTTTGCTGTTCGGGCAAGCTGAGGGCTTCAAAGCGCCCCCAGAGGCCGTAGCCAGCGTTGTTCACCAGCACGGCCAGCTGGTCGGTTTGCTGGCGGGCCCAGACGGCTACGGCCTCGGCGGCACCGGAAGTGGCCAGGTCCAGGGCCAGCACGCGGGCTTGCCGCTGGTACGTGGCGGCAATTTCCTGCGCCAGGGCCGTGAGCTGTTCTTCGGAGCGCGCCACGAGAAGCAGGTCGTAGCCGCGTTGGGCCAGTGAAAGTGCAATGGCGCGGCCAATGCCGCGCGAGGCGCCGGTAACGAGAGCGTACATAGGCAATGGGTGCATGGATGAGTGAACGAATGGATAAATAGGTACAATAGAACTGCTCATTCATCCACTCACCCATTTAGCCATTCACCCATTGGTTATTTCACAAGGTGGAGGAAACGCAGGTAGAACGGCGTGGGGCTGGCGTCGCTCTTAGGCTGGTACTTACCGGCGATGATGGGCACGTACATAACGCGGCGGCGGCTGGCCTCGCCCGTGAGCGGCGACCGGGCCACGCGGTGCCACATGCGGCCGTCGTGAACGGTAAGGTCGCCGGGCTCGGTTTCGATGGCTATTTCGTTGGAATCGTAGTGCACATCCTTGTAGTATTTCTTGCGAAACAACATTTTGTGCAGGCTTTGATGGTGGGTACCGGGGATGACGCGCAGGCCGCCATTGGTGGCCTTGGTGCCATCGAGGTGCAGCCCGACGTTGAGCATGGGTCCGATGCGCTTGCCGTAAAACACGTCGCGGAGCGAGTCGGTGTGCCAGCCCATCTGCGAGAACTCGGAGCCTTCCACGTTCACGTAGTGGTTCACCACGAGGCCGTCCTTTTCGTTTTCGCCCACCCGGCCGCCTTCGGCTTCGAGCAGCGGGAACAGGGCCCGGAACCGCTCGTCCTGCACCAGCTTGTGTAGCACGGGGCTGTGCTGTGAGGCAAACGCGAAGCGCTGCACAATGGGCGAGCCGTCCACATCGCGGCCGTATTTGATGGGCACGCCGTTCACCTTTTCCACGCCGTGGGTTAGCCAGTCGGCTTGCACGTCCTGGGTGGCCCGCAGCAGCTCTTGCACGTACTCGGGGGAAGCAAACGGACGGAAATGCAGAAACCCGTACTTGGCAAAAAAAGCGCGTTGCTCGGGTGTTAAGGTGTGGCCCAGCGAAAAGCGGGGGTAGTCAATAGATAAGGGCATAGCAAAAAGTAGCAACCGACGGGCGTGGCCCTGACGGGGCACAAAGATAAGGCGATGGCTGCGCGCCGGTTTTCACAGCCGCGTCAAAGCGGGCCCAGCCGAGGATAACCGAGGCGAAGCACGAGCGTTTCGCAACTGCTGCTTCGTGCGGGTGGCTCGCCGAGCTGCCGTCCGAACCACCCGCCCACGAGCCTACCCACACCAGGTCCAAACTATTATTTTTCGCTTCAAAATCAATATGATAGACTCTTTTATCCTTCCAATGCCGCAGTATTGGAGGGCTGAAGAAAATAATTAAACTACGTTCTTTTCTTTCATTCCTGCTCCTTTCCAATTACCTGGTAGGGAAGAAAGTAATGGACCACAGTTGCAGCGGCGCTTGGATATTCCGCCTAAAATTCCCCACCTTCACTCCCGCGCAACAAATCGCATTTTTCCACTTCACCTCAGTTCCCGCCAAATCATGGTTTTCACTCCCAGCCCCATGCTTCTGAAGCTGCTTTACAACCGCGGCAGCCTGCACAACTTGCCCCAGGAAGCGGGCGTCGCTTTCAGCATCAAAAACCGGCTCGATGATGTGAAAGTCACCGCGTTTAAGCAGGTACAGATTGGCAATGAGGTAATTCCGGCCGATAAAATCCGGGTGGACCTGGGCAATGGCGAATTTTGCCAGGCAGCTGACATCAACGCCGACGGTCGGGCCGTAGAGTTGCCCGTCGGCCGCGTGCTCAACATTCTGCTCGACGTGGCGGCCCTGGCCGAGGGCATTCATCCGGTGCAAATCTGGTTTTCGACCGATGCCTTCGGCGACCTGCACGTAGAAGTGGAAGACGCCATTGTGGGCGCCGCCAGCCAGAAGCCCCGCATTCCGCGCTCCGAGGAGGACGACTATTCCGAGGCCGCCATCGCCGCCCGCCAGCGTTTTGCCGAGCAATTTTCGGAGAAGGAGTTCAAGCACCTCAAGCACTATTCCTTCGATGCCCACCAGCTCCAGGGCAACTGCGAGCATTTCATGGGCGTGGCCCAGATTCCAGTGGGCCTGGCCGGACCGCTCACCGTGAACGGTGAGCACGCCCAGGGCGACTTTCTCATTCCAATGGCCACTACCGAAGGCACGCTCGTAGCCAGCTACAACCGCGGCATTCAGGTGCTGAACCTGTGCGGTGGCGTGAAATGCACCGTGGTGGGCGACGCCATGCAGCGCGCACCGGTTTTCGTGTTCAGCGACGCGCGTGGGGCTCGCGACTTTGGCCAGTGGGTGGAGGACCACATTGACCTCATTCGGCCCCAGGCCGAAAGCACGTCCAGCGTGGCCAAGTTGCAGTACATCGACACCTATCTAAGCAATAAATTCGCCTACCTGCGCTTCAATTTCAGCACCGGCGACGCGGCCGGCCAGAACATGGTAGGCCGCGCCACCTTCGCCGCCTGCTCCTGGATTCTGGAAAACTACAAGGGCCCGAAGGTGGAGCATTTCTACCTCGAATCCAATTTCGCTACCGATAAAAAAGCCAGTCAGATTAACGTGATGCGCACCCGCGGCAAGCGCGTGGTGGCCGAAGCCGTGGTGAAGCGCGACGTGCTGATGCAGCGCATGCGCGTGACACCCGAGCAGCTGGCTTACCACGGCCAGGTGAGCAACGTGGGCGCCTTCATTTCGGGGGCCAACAACAACGGTGCGCACTCGGCCAACGGCATCACGGCCATGTTCATCGCCACCGGCCAGGACGTGGCCAACGTGAGCGAGTCCTCGGCCGGCATTCTGTATTCGGAGGTAACAAAGGACGGGGATTTGTACATCAGCATCACCATCCCTTCGCTCATCGTGGCCACCCACGGCGGCGGCACCGGCCTGGCTACCCAAAACGAATGCCTGCAAATGCTGGGCTGCGTGGGCCGGGGCACGGTGCGCAAGTTTGCCGAAATCGTGGCCGGCGTGGTGCTGGCCGGCGAGCTGAGCCTGGGCGCCGCCATCAGCAGCTCCGACT
>JAYSZD010000593.1:0-1505 GCA_043738185.1 Hymenobacter sp.
TTTTTTGTGCTGGCGCTGGGGCTCACGGCCTTTTTTGAGGGCGTGGCGGGCTTCGGCACGCCGGGGGCCATTGTGCCGCTCATGCTCATGGCCCTGGGCTTTGAGGCGGTGCTGGCCGTGTCGGTGGTGTTGCTCTTCGACGGGTTGTTCTCCGTATTCGGGGCCGTGGGCACACCGCTTGCGGCCGGGCTGCAAGGCCCGCTGGGGCTGGCCGCGGCCGACGTCAAAACGATTGGCCTGACAGCGGCTATGCTGCTAAGCGTAGCCGGGCTGCTGGTGCTCTGGTTCGTGTTTCGACTGCTGCGCCGGGTACCGGAGCCGCTGGCACACCGGCGGCAGGTGCTGGTTTTGTACGCGCTACTGATGGGGCCGTTCTGTGTGCTGGCGGGCCTGGCCCCGGAGCTGGCCACGGTCTTCGGGGCGCTGGTGATGCTAGGGCTGGCCGTGCCCTACCTGCGCCAGCCCGGCACCCGGCTCGACTGGCGGCCCTGGCTGCCCTACGCGGCCTTGGCGCTGCTGTTGCTGCTACCCAAGCTGCTGCCGCCGCTGCGCGGCTGGCTAAGCTGGGAGCTGGCGTTTACCGATATGTTCGGGTCGAACATCGGGGGCAGCATCCGGCCTTTGCAGTCGCCGTTTGTGCCGTTTGTGGCCGTGGGACTGGCCGTGGCGTATTTCCGAAAAAGTGCTTCGCTGCCGCTGCGCGAGCCGCTAGGCAAGCTGGGCAGCGTGCTGGTGGTGCTGTTTCCGTCGGTGGCCATCGCCCAGCTCATGGTGTACTCCGGCGGCGGCGGGCAGCCTTCCATGGTGGCTTACCTGGCCGCGCTGCTGAGCCGGCTGGGGCCGGCCTACCCGGTGGCAGCCCCGTTCATTGGGCTGATGGGCACGTTCATTACGGGCAGCACCACCATTTCCAACGTGGTGTTCGGCGCCTCGCAGCAGCACGCGGCCACGGCCCTGGGCCTGCCCCTGACCGGGGTGCTGGCCCTGCAAACGGCCGGCGCGTCGCTGGGCAACGCCATCTGCCTGTTCAACATCATCGCTGCGGCCTCGGTGGCGGGCATTAAAGACTACCGTGCTGTGCTGGCCAACAACTTAGTGCCTACTCTACTGGCCACGCTGCTGGTCGGGGCACTGGGCCTGGTCTGGCTGCTGGTACGGGGGTAAGGCACCTCATTAAACCCGTATCATTTGACGGATGTCATCCGATGCGGCACTTATTGTCATGGGGCCGGCTACCGGTGGAATGGACTTTTGTATCAATCCAATTTTCGATTGACTCACCCATCCCCCTAGCTCATGACGACCGCCTCTTTGCTGCCCCTTCCCATTGGTCCGACCTGGACCGCGGAGCTATCTGACGACGCCATCACGGGCGCCATCCAGACGCTGCTGGCCACCAAAAAAGGGCTGAGCTCGCAGTTGATTGCCGTGAGCACCCACGAAGGATTGGTGCAGCTGACCGGCTCGACCGACAACTTGCTCTCGCAGCAGCGGGCTGAAGAAAT
>JAYSZD010000594.1:0-3648 GCA_043738185.1 Hymenobacter sp.
ACCACCAGCTTCCAGTCGGTGCGCATCAACAATTCGGATTTGGGCCTGACCCTGAGCCAGAACATCGGCCTCACCGGCGGGCAGGTGTTTGTAGGCTCGGTGGTGCAGCGGTTCGATGATTTTAACGGCCAGCTGCGGCGCTACAACAACCAGCCCTTCACTGTGGGCCTCACGCAGCCGCTGGGCCAGTTCAACGGCCTACGCTGGGCCCGGCGCATCGAGCCGCTGCGCTACCAGGAAAGCCAGCGCCAGTACGTGGAAGAGCGCGAAACCATTGCCCAGCGCGTCACGGAGCTGTATTTTGACGTGCTGCTGGAGCAGGTGAACGCCGAAGTAGCCCGCCAGAATGCCCAAGCCACCGCCGAGCTGCTGCGCATTGGCCAGGAGCGGTTCCGGCTGGGTCGGCTCTCGCAGAGCGACTTGCTGCAGCTGGAGCTCAACCTCCTCGATGCCCGCCAGGCCCAGACCCAGGCCCAGCTCAACGCCCAAAACGCGACCGTGGAGCTGCAAGCCTACACCGGCCTGGCCGAAGCCCCGGCGTTGGCTGTGCCGGCCCCGGCGCCGCAGCCGGTGGTGGCCCCGGCCCGCGCCCTGGAGCAGGCCCGGCAGCACCGCAGCACCACGCTGGCCTTTCGCCGCCGGCTGCTGCAGGCCGAGCGCGACGTGGCCCAGGCCCGCGGTACCACCGGATTTCAAGCCACGCTCACGGCCAACCTGGGCTACGTGAACCAGGCCACTTCCTTCACCGATACCTACGCCAACCTGCAGAACCAGCAGCAAGTGGGCCTGGTGTTTTCGATGCCGCTCGTGGACTGGGGCCGCCGGAAATCCATTGTCAAAACCGCTGAGCTGACCCGTGACCAGGTGCAGCGCGCGGTGGCCCAGGAAGAGCGCAGCTTCGAGCAAACCGTGCTGACGCAAGCCAGCCAGTTTGCGGCCCTGGCCGAGCAGCTGCGCCTGGCCGAGCGGGCCGACTCGCTGGCCCAGCGCCGCTACGACATCACGCGGGCCACCTACCTGCTGGGCCGCCTCAGCCTCACTGATTTGAGCCTGGCTTCCAACGCCAAGGATAGTGCCAAGCGCACCCGCATTTTCGCGTTGCGGGCGTGCTGGGTGGCGCACTACCGCCTGCGCGCCCTCACGCTCTACGACTTTGATAAACAGGTGCCCATCGTGGCTAACCGTTGATTGTAACTTAATTATTGCCCGCGCTTTTCTCACCTTTTCTGCATCTTTCATCTTCGGCTTTTCTTTTTTTTTATCATGGAAAACTTGCTTGCCACCCCGCCCGAATCCCGCCCGCAGCCGCCGCTAGCCAGCCCGGCTGCTGGGGGAACGCCGGTCCTTCAGCTCACCAACATCGAGAAGGTGTACCAGACCAATACCATCGAAACGGTGGCGCTGAACCGGGTGAACCTGACCATCAACCGGGGCGAGTTCGTGTCCATTATGGGGCCCAGCGGCTGCGGCAAGTCCACGCTGCTTAGCCTCATGGGCCTGCTCGACGAGCCCACCAGTGGCACCATCGCCGTGGATGGCCGGCCGGTGACGTCCTTCTCCGACCGGGAGCTGGCCGGGCTGCGCAACCTCAAAATTGGCTTCGTATTCCAGAGCTACCACCTGATAAACGACCTTTCGGTAGTGGACAACGTGGAGGTGCCGCTGCTGTACCGGCCCGGCATGGGCGGCAAAGAGCGCCGGCAGCGCGCCCTGGCGGCGCTGGACAAAGTGGGTCTGAGCGCCCGCACGGGCCATTTTCCCGGCCAGCTCTCGGGCGGGCAGCGGCAGCGGGTGGCCATTGCGCGGGCCCTGGCCGGCAACCCGGAAATTATTCTGGCCGACGAGCCCACCGGCAACCTCGACTCGGTGATGGGGGAGGAGATTATGGACCTACTGCTGGGCCTCAACCGGAAAGACGGTGTGACCATCGTGATGGTGACTCACGACGAGCAGCAGGCCCTGAAAACTCAGCGCGTGGTGCGGTTCTTCGACGGCAGTCAGGTGGGGTAGGATAATTAAAAAGTAAAGATGAAGTATTAAAAATGAGCCGACCGGACGATTCCGAACAGGCTCGATTTGCTCTTGTTTTTAATTTTTAATTCATAATTTTTAATTGGCAACGCCATGCTTCTCTCTTACTTGAAAATTGCCTGGAAGGTGCTAATGCGCCGTAAGTTTTTTGCCTTCATCAGCCTGTTTGGGGTCAGCTTCACGCTGATGATTCTGCTGGTGGTGATGGCCATGTTCGACCACCTGGTGGGGTCGAGCACGCCCATCAGGCGCGTGGACCGGATGCTGTTCGTGAACACCATTCGGCACCAGATGGCAGAGGGCAACGGCTGGATGAATATGCCGGCCAGTATCCACTTCGTGGACGATTACGTGCGCAAGCTGAAAACGCCGGAGAAGGTGGGCATCATTACCGCGTCGTCCAACGCCACGGCCTTCACCAGAAGCAAGCTTTTACCATTGGACCTTTCTTACACCGACGGTGACTTCTGGCAAATCATGGATTTTGATTTCCTGGGGGGCCGGGCTTTCACCGGGGCCGAAGTGCAGGCGGCCCAGCACGTGTGCGTGCTGAACGAAGCCACCGCCCGCAGCTATTTCGGCACCACCGACGTGGTGGGCCGCACCATCGAAATCGACCTGAAGCGTTACAAGATTGCGGGCGTGGTGCGCAACGTGTCGGCCGGCCACGTGTATGCCTACGCCGACGTGTGGGTGCCCTACACCCTGAGTCCGCAGTACTACAAGGACAACCGCATCGAAGGCGAATTTCTGATGGTGCTGCTGGCGCCCTCGGCCGCGGCGGTGCCGGCCGTGCGCGAAGAATACCGCCAGATGATGCGCCGGGTCGCAATACCCAACCCCAAGGACGTGAAGGCCCTGTTTTCTTATGCCGACCCGATGCTGGCGGGCTTCACCCGGGAGCTGCTCAACTTCCAGGACCAAACCGTGGACGACGACAACATCAATTCGTTTTACCTAATAATGGGTGGCCTGGCGCTATTGTTTATGCTGCTGCCAGCCCTGAACTTGGTGAACCTGAATGTGACGCGTATTCTGGAGCGCTCGGGCGAGATTGGGGTGCGCAAGGCCTTTGGAGCGACGGGTCACGATTTGGTGGGGCAGTTTCTGGTTGAGAACGTGGTGCTGGCCCTGGTGGGCGGGCTACTGGGCCTTGGGCTGGCGGCCGGGGCCCTGGCGCTGCTCAACCAGGCCCACACCCTTGCCTACGCGCATTTCACGCTGAGCTGGCGGGTATTTGGCTGGGGCATGGTGCTCACGCTCCTCTTTGGCTTGATGAGCGGCGTGTACCCAGCCTGGAAAATGTCGCGCCTTAACCCTGTAGTAGCCCTGCGCGGCGGCGACCAAAAATAAAATGAATTATGAATCTGAGATTATGAGTTGGCACAGCCACACTCACGATTCATCCTCTTCAACTCATAATTCATAATTTTTAACTCATAATTATTCAAGCCATGCTACGTCACCTTTTTACCCTCATCTGGAATCGTAAGCGGGCCAATCTGCTGCTGATTTCTGAAGTGTTTTTCTCCTTCGTGGTGCTGTTTGGAGTGGGCGCGGTGCTCATCACCATCGGCAAGAATTACCTGGCCCCGCATGGCTTCGACTACGCCGACG
>JAYSZD010000595.1:0-3644 GCA_043738185.1 Hymenobacter sp.
CTGCATTAGGGCGCAAATCCACGAGCGGGAGCAGTCTCGGTTTCCCTTCAGGCCAGGAGCCGCGCAGCCGCGAGTCGCCTCACTCAGAACGGCACCGCCCCGTTTTTTAGGCAGTCGTGCGGAAGCAAGCGTATGCACCGGTCCGACCGGTGCATACGCTTGGCGGAAGCTTAGTTTTGAAGAACTGCTTAATGCGTTTCGGCGCGCAAAAAGCAAAAAGCTCCGGCACTGGGTAGTGCCGGAGCTTTTTGCTTTTTGGTCTGTTCGCGCAGAAAAGGCCAGTCATTGCCCTGGCCCGCGATGACAAGTTTTACCGCTTAATCAGGCAGCCGGCGGCACGCTTGTCGGCCACGCCGGCGGCGCGGCCGGCCAGCACGTTATCGAGCACCTGCTTGAGGTAGGCCTGCTGCACGCTGCTGGCTACCTGCGGGTTGTCGTCGATGGCGCCACGGTAGCGAATGGCGAAACCACCCGCGCCGGGTTGCAGCACCACGGCTTCGGCGGTTTTGCTCACGCCCAGCAGGGCGCTCACCTGCTGGCTGGCATCGGTGAGGGTGGGCAGGGTCACTTCGCCAGGGGCAGCATTGCCGGCCGGGTCGAGGTTGATGGGCACGTTGATGAAGAGAAATTCCACACCCTTGCTGCGGTAGGCGGTGCTCAGGGCGGCCAGCCGGTCTTGGTAGAGGCGGGAGAAGGCGCAGGCCGGGTTCACGAAAACCACGACAACGGCTTTGTTGCCCGCGTAATTTTTGAGGGAAACGCTGGCGTTGGCGGCGGTTTTCAGGGTAAAGTCAGCAACGGTGTTGCTGCTTTGGGCGTGGGCCACGCCCACGGCCAGCGTGCCGGCCAGCAGGACCATGGCGGCAATGATAGAAATTCGGCGAAAGGACATGGCGGAAAGGTATGACATAAGGAGAAGAAAACGCCGCCGGCTACGGGTTGGGTTCGTGGCAATAGGTGAGTACGTAGCCGGGCGCGGGCTGGTAATAGCAAATGCAGTGCCGCGTCTGCGCACCGTTCCAAACCAACGTAGCGGGTATCTCACCGGATTCTTCCGGAACGAAAGAACTGAGCAGGAGTTGTTCCCTGAAAATAATGCCGCGCCGCGCGGCCAGCTTATATAGCGTCTCTTTGGCGCTCCAGAGGCGGGTGTAGTGCATATTGGCGTGGGTGGGAGCAGCCTGGGCTGCCAGCCCGGCCTCGGCGTATTCCACCGCACTCAGAAACCGGGAGGCCAGCCGCTGGGCCTTGTCGCGAATCATTTCGACATCAATGCCAGCCCGGCCACTGCGGGCCACCACCGCCGCCACCCATTCGCCCGAGTGGGAAAGGGACAGTGTTGGGAACTCGGCGTCAAGGCCCGACAGCCACGGCCGGCCGGTCGCGTCGTTCCGCACCACTGCGCCGCCCGGAGCCTGGTCCATCATTTCCGGAAGCAGCGTGTGGGCCAACACCCGCCCCGCCAGCCATTGGGCCTGGCGTGTGCCATCGGCGGCGGCGGGCATCAGGGTGCGGTAGGTAGCCACCTGGGGCAACGCGGCCCACAGCTCGGCCGGGGTTTCGGTGAGGTGCCACAAGCCCAGCACGGCGGTAGGGGAGAGGCGCTGGAGGGTGTGGAGCGGCATTTGGTAACGGTTGGCGGGTAGTGAGGAATGGATTGCGTTGCACTTGAAGGCAAACTAATAATTTGCCCTTAACCCCTAACCACGGCCGACAAAGCTACCTTTGCGGCGCCCGTATGTCCGATATTTTCCGCCCGCCCATTACTAAATTAGCCACACTGGCCGGCCACCGCGACGCGGTGTACGCCCTGACGGGCGGCGCGGCGGGCACCGTTTACTCGGGCAGCGCCGATGGCATGGTGGTGGGCTGGGACGCCGCCGACCCCGCCCGCGACGGCGAGCTGCTGGCGCGCGTCGAAAACTCGGTGTATGCCCTGCGGCACCTGCCGGCGCTGAACTTATTGGTTTTGGGGCATAATTTTCAGGGAATTCAGGTCCTCGACCTGGCGCAGCGGCAGCTGGCGCACGCCACGGCGCTGCCGCCGGTGGCCATCTTCGAAATGGTGTTTTCCGAAAGCCGCCAGCGCCTGTACGTGGGGCTGGGCGACGGCACTCTGGCCGTGCTGAGCACTCCGGCATTCAAATTAGAAAAACTCCTCCGCCTCACCAACAAAAGCCTGCGCTGCCTGGCCCTGCACGAAGGCCGTGGCGAGCTGGCCGTGGGCAGCTCCGACACGCGCACCTACATCCTTGACCTGGACTCGCTGGAAACCAGATTCACGCTCGGCGAAAGCACCAACTCGGTTTTTTCGGTGGCCTATTCTCCCGACGGCACGCAGCTCCTTACGGCCGGGCGCGACGCGCAAATCCGCCGCTGGGAGGTGGCGCCGGGCTACATGCTGGCCGGCACCGTGCCGGCCCACATGTATACCATCAACCACTTGGCTTTTAGCCCGGACGGGCGCTACCTGGCCTCGTGCAGCCTCGATAAAAGCATCAAGCTCTGGGATGCGGCCACCATGACCTTGCTGCGCGTGCTGGACCGGGCGCGCGCCGCCGGGCACGGCACTTCCGTGAATCGGTTGGTTTGGCCGGGCGCCGAAAACCGGCTAGTTTCGTGTAGCGACGACCGCAGCCTGGCCGTATGGGCTCTGGGAGCCGTTAGCTGACAGCTATTAGCTGTTGGCTCTTTCTTGAAGTAGCGCCTCGCTGAATTAACCCCAAAAAGCTAATAGCTACCAGCTAAAGGCTAACAGCTAAAATGAAAATAACTGCTCTCGATATCCGCCAGAAAACGTTCGAAAAATCCTTTACTCGGGGGGTTGATAAAGACGAGGTGCAGGCCTTTCTGAACACGATTTCGCAGCAGTGGGAGCGGCTGGGCGACGAAAACCGTGAGCTGCGCCTCAAGCTGGAGCACGCCCAGCAAGACGTGCAGAAGATGCGCGAAGTCGAAAGCAGCCTCTACCGCACCCTGAAAACTGCCGAAGACACCGGCAACAACATCACCGAGCAAGCCCAGCGCGAAGCCGATTTGTGCGTGCGCGAGGCCCAGTTTCAGGCCGAGCAGCTGCTGACTGAGGCCCGTCAGCGCGCCCGTACCGTGGTGGACGAGGCCTACCAGCAGGCTGAGAAAACGGTGGGCGAAATGCAGCGCGAAGTAACCGGGCTGGGCCAGGAATGCCAGCGGATGGAGCAGCAGCTTGACAGTCTGGTCCGCGACCTGCATCTGCTCGCGTCCGACGCGCTGGATAAGGTGGAAAAGGCCCGCAACCGGCCCAAAGGCGGCACGGCGGCCATCCTTTCGCGGGCCGCGCGCGTACAGGTAGAGCGCCCGAAAGAACTGGCCGCCGAACCCACTCCTGAGCCCACTCCCACCATGCAGGTTACTTCTTCCTCCGCCATTTTGCCGGCAGCCGCCCTTGCGGCCGTCACGCCCGCGTCTTTCGCGCCGGGTGCCCGCAGCCGTTCCGAAGAACAGCTGGAGCGCGCCGCCGCCGCCACCGGCTACAATCCCAAGCCCGGCCAGCAGCCCGACCCCTACACCACGCCAACCCCCGACATTGAGCGGCCCAACGCGCCCGCCGAAAACCCCGGTATCTCGCCCGCGCCGCACATCGACCCGCCCGTGCCCGCGCAGGT
>JAYSZD010000596.1:0-3635 GCA_043738185.1 Hymenobacter sp.
GTCCCGGCTCCCCGCGTGGGGTTATTCTTTGCTGAAGCGGCTCACCACGGTGGGCTGGCCTTTGCCCGTCAGCACCACGGTGTAGAGGCCCGTGCGCAGCGCCGCCACGTCCACCGGCTCGCCCTGGTGGGTGCCGCGCCACACGGTGCGCCCGTCCAGGCTCAGGATGCGCACCGCCCCGCCCAGGTAGGCCGGGGACGCGCCCAACTGCAAGCGGTCGGTGGCCGGGTTGGGGTAGAGGCGAAGCGCCGCCCCGGCGCTGGCGCTGGCCAGGGTGGGCAGCGCTTCGCGGTAAAGCGGGGCCGGATACGTCACGTTAAAGTTGAATTGGCCTACCGAAGCGTAGGAGGAGTAGCCGGTGGTGGCGTTGCCCCCGGCACTGCTGGAAACCTTCAGGTAGTAGGTGCCCGGCCCCAGGGTTGTGTTGAACGAGATGTTGAGCGAGTCAATGGGGGCCTGGCTGTTGTAGGTCGCCACTAGAAGTTTGTCGGTGTTGTAGAGCCGCACCACGGCGCGGAGGTTCCCGGCGCGGCGGCCAATGGTTGTCAGCTTGAAGTACGCCGTGCCGCTGCGCGTGATAAAGGAGTAGTACTGGGCGTCAGTGTTTTTCCGGATGAGGCCAAAACCGTCGGCGCGACCATTGGTAGGGACCAGTACTTTGGCCGTGGCAAAACTGTTGTTTGGGGGGGCGGGGCGGTAGCCCACGCCGTTGGTGGTACCCGCAATGATGGCCATGTCGTCTTCCTGGTTGGAGGCAAGCGCATATTCGCCCTTGCTCCACTGCGTGACGTTCGGGGCGGCGCTGCCCATAATCGGGGCCCACGCCCCATGGCCAGCATAGTAGTCCTCTACGGTGCCATCAGTCAACTTGCGGCCGTCGTGGCCCAGGCCCAGGGTGTGGCCCAGCTCGTGCGAAGCGGCCTGCGCGCAGGAACGCACATCTGCCAAAAACACCCAGCAGATATTATAGCCATTATCGGTGGTTTTGCTGAAAGTGTTGAAGCTAGCTACCCCGCCGACACCCGGCTTTGGGTAAACGGTGCTTTTGCTGCCTGGCGAAATAACGCAGCGCATGCGTTTGCCAATGGGATAGGAGTTGAACACCGATTCGTCGGTCGTCACGTTTAAGTCGAAGGGGCGAAAATCTTCGGACACCCGTTCCCACACGGCTTTCAGGTCATAATCGGTAATGATGGCGGCGGGGGCGGTGTAGGCCTTGCCACCGTTCCAGCCGGTGCCGGCGGGCAAGTTGTGGCCGTTCGTGTCGAGGAAAAGGCAGCCGATTCCTGAAGGGTAGCTATTCCGCGCTACCACCGTGGTGCGCTGGGCCATGCTGGGCACGCTGGCTGCGGCGGTGGGGGCGGCGGTCGGGGTCAGGAGCTTCTCCGGTACCATGTAGTCGATGCACAGCTCCTTATGGATGTCGACCGCGCGCACGCTCACGTTGCCCTGCGCATCGGCCGCGTAGCGGTAGGCCTGGTAGCTGGCCGGCAGCAGAAGGGTGCCCTCCACCGCCTTGCCCGCCAGGCGCAGCTGAAACGAGGAACCGGCCGAGCCGGCAATGTTGCCCACCACGTACTCGCCCGTTTTTCCCAGGTCTTCGCGGTAGTTCACCTGCCCGGCAAAGGACAGGCTGGGGCCCACGCGCAGCGCAACGGCTGCCGGGCCGCGCTGGGCCGCGCCCGCCGCCTGCTGGGTTTCGAGCTGGCGCACCAGCTCCTGGGTGGTGCCCAGGGCGAACGCGGGGCCGTCGATGGGGCGTTGGCTCTGGGCCAGGGCCCCGCCGACAGCGCTAAAAAGCAGGGCTGTGCTCAGCCCGCATGCGTACAAGGTTTTCATTGGGTAAAAAATAAAAAGTGGAAAAAAGCGGCCGAGGCCGGAAAAAGCGCATCAAAAAGGGTGGGGCAGCTGCGTGGTGGCAAGGTGCCCGGCGCGGCTGGCCGTGCCCCCGGCCGAACCACCGGCGGCCGCATCCGCATCGGCCGGAAGGAACGAGGGAGCCGAGCCAGCCTTGGGGCTTGAGGCCGCCCTGGCCCGGGAGCCCGTACCAGCGGGCCAGCGGGTGGCGGGGTGGCGAGTCGCGAGGTGTTGCATGAAAAAAAGGAGACATGAGAAAAAGCGGATTGCGTGGCCCGGTCGGGGAGCCGATGGTGGGAGGCGGATATGGGTACCGGGCCAAATGGGCTGCGTTTTTAACATTTCAAATGTGCAGAAATAGACATTGTATTATTTATAAAAGGGAGTGAATTGCACGAGATACATTGTGAGCAGCATCAGAATGTATGTGAGCCTTAGGCAACGGAAGTGGCGAGAAAGAGCGGATAACCTTTCGTGCACCGTTCAGGTTGTCCAAATTAGCACTGCCCTAAGCTGCCTGCATGTGCGGTCACGGCGAGGTTCCACAACGATGGACAGTGTTTCTGACCATCCATCTCTCATCTGTTTTTTTGTAACTTTACCATGGCACACGTCTACCCCGATGCCAGCATTCGCATCCTGCTAATCGAAGACGAGGCCGTGCTGGCCCTCGACCTATGCGACCTCCTGCAAGCGGAAGGCTACCAAGTGGTGGGAATCGCCGATAATGGCCCGGCCGCACTGACCCTCTACCAAAAACACCACGTCGACCTGGTGCTCTGCGACATCCGCATCCAGGGCCCCTGGGACGGCATCGAAACCGTGACCCGGCTGGCGACCCCCGGCCGGCCGGTACCCGTTATCTACCTCTCCTCCTATTCGGACCAGTCCACTCGCGAGCGGGCGCTGCATACCCTGCCCGCCGCGTACCTGCTCAAGCCCGTCACGGCGCAAAGCCTGAGGGTGGCTATCGAACTGGCCCTGCACGCGCTGAGCTGCCGGGCGGCGGCGGCGGCCCCGGCCGAGAGTGCGGCGCCGCTCGGCTCCGAGCCGGTGCTGCGCCTGGGCGAAACCGTCTT
Organism: Hymenobacter sp.; assembly: GCA_043738185.1. Lineage (GTDB taxonomy): Bacteria > Bacteroidota > Bacteroidia > Cytophagales > Hymenobacteraceae > Hymenobacter. Next base: position 2,937 of record JAYSZD010000596.1, read on the forward strand.
CATTCGGCACAACTACCGGTTTGTGCGGGTGCACCTGGCCGACATTCTGCTGCTCCAGGCAGACAACACCCACACGCTGCTGGTGACGCAGAGCCAGAAATATGCCTTGCGCCTGACCATGGGCCACCTGCTCGACCGCCTGGGCATTGGCCAGCTCCTGCGCGTGCACCGCTCCTACGCCGTGAATATTGACCGCATCACGTCTTTCACGGACCAGGAGCTCATCCTGGCCGACCACACGGTGCCGCTGAGCCGGCAGTACCGCGACGAATTTCTGCGCTGCTTCGCCAGCCGCTAACGGGCCGGCCCCAACTTCACTTCATTCCCCCGTATGCTGCGACCCCTACTGACTTCCCTGCTCTTGGCCGGCTGCCTGCTGGCCAGCACCGCCGCCCCGGCTGACGTCCGCCGGGCCGGGCCGCCCGCCACCCCCGACACCGCCCGCATCAGCCGGCTGCTGCGCCAAAGCGAGCAGCTGGCCCGTGCGGGCCAGTTCAGGCCCGCGCACGCCCCCCTTGCAGCGGCCCTGCGCCTGGCCCAGCCCACCGGGCAGCCGGAGCTTATCAGCCGGGTATTGGCCGCCCAATCGCACTTGGCTCACCAGGAAGGCAAGCCTGAGGAGGCCATTGCGGCGGGACATCAGGCGCTGCTGCTGCTGCGGAACCGTCCGGCCTATGCGGCGCAGGCCGGCATCCTGGT
>JAYSZD010000597.1:0-1493 GCA_043738185.1 Hymenobacter sp.
CTACGAAACCCGGGCCTGGCACGGCCTGCAAGTGGGCTTGGAAGGCTTCTTTTTGAAAAACCTGTACGCCAGCCCGCTGGCGGCGGAGCCGGGCCGCCCAGAGAGCCGCTACGAACTGAGTTTGTTCGACCAGGAACACCCCCAGAACCGGGAGATTTTGCACCAGGTCGAAGAGCTGTGGGTGCGCTGGCAGCCTCGGCCGGGCTGGCAGCTTACCTACGGCCGGCAGCGGCTCGACACGCCCCTGCTCAATTCGCAGGACTCGCGGCTGAGCCCCAACTTCGTGCAGGGCCTCTGGGGGGTGGGTCAGCTCAACGCGGCCACCACCCTGCAGGGCGGCTGGCTAACGCACGTGGCGCCCCGCTCCACCGATAGCTGGTACCGGCTGGACGAGGCCGTGGGCCGCTACTCAATGGGGGTGGCGGCCGACAGCAGCCGGGCCAATTACCTGAGCCGCGTGGGCACGCACGGGCTGGCCGTGCTGGGCCTGCGGCGGACGCTGGGCCCGCACGCCACCGTGCAGGCCTGGCAGTATTTCGCCGACCACCTGCTGACCACCAGCTGGCTGGAAAGCACGCTGACCGGCCCGCGCCCCGCGGGCACCTGGACGGCCAGCGCCCAGCTGCTGTGGCAGCACAGCCTGACGCGTACCCCGGAAGGACCGGCCAGCCAGCGGTATACCGAACCCGGCGAACAGGCCCGTACGCTAAGTGCGCGCCTGGCTTATCAGCACCGGGCGTGGCACTATTTCGCGCAGTACACGCGCATCACGGCCCACGGGCGCTACCTGTTTCCGCGCGAATGGGGCCGGGAGCCCTTCTACACCACCCTGCCCCGCGAGCGTATCGAAGGAGCCGGCGACGTGCACGCGCTGGGGGCCAGCATAGCCTGGCAGCGGCCGCACGCCCCCCGGCTGGAAGCGGGCTACGGCTACTACAACTTGTCGCGCGAGGCCCGCCTCAATAAGTACAGCCTACCCGATTTTCATCAACTCAACCTCACGGTTTCGCACGCCTTTACCGGGGCCGCCGAAGGGCTGCGGCTGCGCACCCTGTACGCGGCCAAGTGGGGGGCCAACCGGGCGGCCTACCTGCCCGCCCGTACCATTAACAAAGTCGACCTGCACCACCTGACAGTCGCGCTGGACTACGAATTTTAATTGATTGTCAGCCTACTCCCATGCTTTTACTTCGTTTATTTTTGACCCTCTCGCTCCTGGCTAGCCTTGTCCTGTCGGCCTCAGCGCAATCCCCGGCCGCGCCCTTAACACCTGCGTTCACGGGGGCCGTGGCGAAAAAAGCCCGTTACCAGGCGGTGTATCAGCTCGACAGCGACGACCCCAAGCGCATCAAGCAGACCCTGCGCAACCTGAAAAACGCGCTGGCTGACCCTCGACTCCAGAGCAAACTGCAGCTGGAACTGGTGGTATTTGGCGGTGGCACGGACGTGTTTCGCCGCAGCCAGCCTTACGAAGCCGAGCTCCGGGCCTTGCA
>JAYSZD010000598.1:0-3623 GCA_043738185.1 Hymenobacter sp.
TCGGGCAGTACCTGTGTTTTGTGCGGGCAGTCACTCATAGATAAACCCGTACACTAATACGCTTGTAAAGGTCGGGAGCAGCATTGGATTGGACGTCCCGATTTGTGTCCCGGTCCATACCGGTAATTAACCGGCGACAGCCGAACCACCAAACCCTAATGTGCCCGTATGGCCTGAAAACAAAGAAACCCGCCGGTTATCGGCGGGTTTCTTTCGTTGTAGCGCTCCCTCCTGGGCTCGAACCAGGGACCCTCTGATTAACAGTCAGATGCTCTAACCGGCTGAGCTAAGGAAGCTTTTTCTAGCCGAAACACCGGTTGTTGTTGTTTCGGAGTGCAAACTTACGACCTTCTCTAAATAAGCACAAGCTAAAACGTAATTTTTTCTAAAAATTTATTTTAATCTTCAGTTTGTAATGCTTAGCAATGTCCCCTGCAGGCTTGTACTATACTGTTTTAATGGCCTTGAGGTCGGACCACCCGTGATTTGACCGCGTAAATCAAACTGCGACGAACAACAGGAATCCCGCATGAACAGACGTGACTGGTCCAGGCTGACGACCGCACAGGCATCGTAGGGCTGGTAAGGGCAGTTGCGCTCAAAGGCCAAATATGAGTTGGCGCTCTGCCGGACTACGATAACGCCCCGCACGCCACCGTCGCCGGCGGGGCCTTTTGCAGGCAGGGCAACGGCCCCATTATCGACGCGGAGGCTGGCGTATTCCTGGTTGGTGATATTGAGGCTCAAGTTCACCGGCGCGTAGGGTATCAGCGGCTGGTTGTTATTATCATCGCCACACGCGGCAAAAAGGAGCATTGAGGCCGAATAGCTACCCAAAACAACGAAGCGTGTCAGCAGACCGAGCGAAGGATACTTCATTTCTGATAAACCATTAATAGTTGTAGAAGCCCCGGCTGGTTTTGCGGCCGTGGTGGCCGGCGTCTACCTTTTGCTGCTGAATGCGGCTGGGCCGGAACTTTGCATCCTGATGAAAAGAGGCAAACATGGCGCTGGTCACCGAGAAGTTGGTGTCGACCCCAATCAGGTCCATCAACCGAAACGGGCCCATTTTGAATCCACTCGCTTCCAGTAATTCGTCCACCACCTCGAAGGAGGCCACGTTTTCCTCTACCACTTTCAGGCTCTCGACATAATAATGCCTCGCCACCCGATTCACGATGAAGCCGGGCGCATCGGCGGCCCGCACCGGAGTTTTGCCCAGCCGCCGGGCCAGCGCTTCCACCGCAGCTGCCACTTCGGGGGCCGTAGCCACTCCACTTATCACTTCCACCAGGGGCATCACCGGGGCCGGATTGAAGAAGTGCATGCCCACCACCCGCTCGGGGTGCGGCACTTTCGCGGCCAGCTGCGTGATGGGCAACGACGAGGTGTTGGAAGCCAGAATGGTTTGCGGCCCATTGAAAGCCGCCAGCTCCCCGAATAGCTGGTGTTTCACATCCAGACGCTCCACCACGGCCTCCACGATGAGGTCGGCCTGCACCGTGCTCATGTCGGTGGTGATGGTGAGGCGGGCGAGGGCCGCGTCGCAAGCTTCGGCGCTGAGCTTGTTTTTGGTAACCAGCTTGCCCAACCCGGCCGCGATGGCCACTTGCGCTTTTTCCAGCGCGGCCGGGTTGAGGTCAAATAAAACCGTAGGCAAGCCGTGCTGAATGCCCAATTGAGCAATGCCGAGGCCCATGGTGCCGGCCCCAACCACGGCGAGGGTTTGAATATCGTTCATGGTACGAAGGTAAACGGCCCACCCGGCCAAGTTATGCTTAGCGGGGCAGGCCGTCGGGTGCTTTGCGAAAAATGGAAGATTATTTCTTTTTGAAAAGCGAATTCACGTACGTAGTCCGGTCAAAAAGCTGCAAGTCGGTCATCTTCTCCCCCACCCCAATGTAGCGCACCGGAATGCTGAACTGGTCCGAGATGCCAATGACCACGCCGCCCCGGGCCGTGCCATCGAGCTTGGTGATGGCCAGGGCCGTGACTTCGGTGGCTTTGGTGAACTCCTTGGCTTGCAGAAACGCGTTCTGACCCGTGCTGCCATCCAGCACCAGCAGCACTTCGTGGGGCGCATCGGGCAGCACCTTTTGCATCACGCGCTTGATTTTACTCAACTCGTTCATCAGGTTCACCTTGTTGTGGAGGCGGCCGGCCGTGTCGATAATCACCACATCAGCCCCCATCTCCACGCCCTTGCGCACGGCGTCGTAAGCCACGGAAGCCGGGTCGGTGTTCATGCCGTGGCTCACCACGGGCACGCCCACCCGCTGGCCCCAGATAATGAGCTGGTCGACGGCAGCGGCGCGGAAAGTATCGGCCGCACCCAATACTACTTTCTTGCCCGCAGAATGAAAGCGGTGGGCCAGCTTGCCAATGGTGGTGGTTTTGCCCACCCCATTCACGCCCACTACCATAATAACGTAGGGCTGGCCGGTACTGCCGGCGCTGTCGAGCACGGCCATGGAACCAGAGTTGTTGTCCTCCAGCAGGGCCACAATTTCCTCGCGCAGAATGCGGTCCAGCTCGCCGGTACTCACGTATTTGTCGCGCGCCACCCGGGCCTCAATGCGGTCAATGACCTTCACCGTGGTTTCAATGCCCACGTCGGCATGCACCAACAGGCCCTCCAAATCATCGAGCACGGCCTCGTCCACGGTGCTTTTGCCCACCACGGCCTTGCTCAGCTGGTCAAAGAAATTGGTCTTGGTCTTTTCCAGGCCCGCATCGAGCGAGGCCTGCTGTGTGGTGCTTTCCTTGTCTTTCTTAAAAAAATCGAAGAGGCCCATAGGGTGCTGTCATGCTGAGCCTGCGAAGCATCTTATCACGCTCGCATTGCTCGGGGTAATGAGGTAGCGCTGACGAAAGCGGCCGTGATAAGAGGCTACCTTCGTCAGCATGGCAGGCGTATTACACGCAAAAAGTCCCACGAAGGTGGGACTTTTTAAACTTTTACCAAGCCGAAGCCTGCGGCTTATTTGGTGCCGGTGGCCAGGTAATCCTGCACTTTGTCGAGGAGTACCATTTCCTCACGGAAAGTGTAAGCCCCGGTTTTCTCCGATTTAACGGCACGAATCACTTTTGCCCAGTTCTTGGCGTTCTCAACGGTTTTCAGCGTTGCTACTACTTTCTTAGCCATTGTTCAGGTTATTTAATTTCCTTGTGAACGGTCATTTTCCGCATAATCGGGTTGAATTTCTTCAGCTCGATGCGCTCGGGAGTGTTCTTGCGGTTCTTGGTGGTGATGTAGCGCGAGGTGCCCGGCAGGCCCGAGGTTTTATGCTCGGTGCACTCCATGATAACCTGCACCCGGTTTCCTTTCTTGGCCATCTCGACGGGGGTGTATGTGTTTTAAAATTTAGGACTGCAAAGGTACGGGGATTTTTGGAAATTACAACCCCCTAAGTAGCATAAGCTTTAGCCTGCGACGGGCAATGCGGGTGTTTGCGCCTCGCATTCAACCGCAATTTCCGCGTCACGCATCACAAATGAAATGGGGCGCGAGCTTCAGCTTATGCCCGGGCCCGGCTAATTCCAACCCCTGCCAACACCGCCACTCGCTCCGCTCGTCACAAGCTGAAGCTTGTGCTACGTGGTCCGGGGGCCTTCCTACCGCA
>JAYSZD010000599.1:0-3619 GCA_043738185.1 Hymenobacter sp.
GTAAAGCCCGGCGCGGGCTGGACGCACGAGCCATTTGGCGCAGTACTGGAAGGAGATAAATTAATAGGTCTGGGCAGTAATGACGCGGGCGCGTCGGCCGTTAGCTTGCTGACGGTTTTTCTGTATTTCCAGGGGCAGGAAAATGCCTTTAATTTAATTTGCGCCATTACGGCGGAAGAAGAAATTTCGGGTAGCAACGGAATTAGAAGCGTGCTTCCGCAACTTGGAGAAATTGCCTTGGGTATAGTGGGCGAGCCCACGGGCATGAACCTCGCCATTGCTGAAAAAGGCCTGCTGGTGCTTGACGCCACGGCCCACGGAAAAACCGGCCATGCCGCCCGTGAAGAAGGCGAAAATGCGCTCTACAAAGCCCTGGACGACGTGCATTGGCTGCGGCAGTACCAGTTTCCCCGGCTGTCTCCGCAGCTGGGACCGGTGAAGATGACCGTGACGCAGATAAGCGCCGGCACGCAACATAATGTGGTGCCCGACCGCTGCCAGTTTGTAGTGGATGTGCGCACCAACGAGCTGTACCAGAACCAGGAAATTCTGGACATTATTCGGGCCAATGTGCAGTCGGAAATCGTGCCGCGGTCCACGCACCTGAATTCTTCCCGCATCAGCGAAAACCATCCGCTGGTGCGCCGGGGAATGGCCATGGGCAAGCAGGTTTATGGCTCGCCCACGCTTTCCGACCAGGCGATGATGCCCTTTGAAACCCTCAAAATAGGGCCGGGCGAAAGCTCCCGCTCGCACACGCCGGACGAGTACATTTTGCTGAGTGAAATACGGGCCGGCATTCGGGATTACATCGAACTACTGGCAGGGTTCACGTTTTAATTAGTGCGCTATGAAAATTTGGGAGAAAGGTTTTTCGGTTAATGAGACCATTGAGAAATTTACGGTGGGCCACGACCGAGAATTGGACATGTACCTTGCGCCCTTCGACCTGCTGGCCTCCAAAGCCCAGGCCAACATGCTGGCCAAGGTGGGCCTGATTTCCGAAGTCGAGCGCCAGCAGCTCGTTGGCGGACTCGATGAGCTGCTGGCGCAGGTGGCCGCCGGTACGTTTCAGATTGAAGCCGATTTTGAGGACGTACACTCGAAAATAGAGCATTACCTGACGGAGAATTTTGGGGACGCGGGCAAGAAAATTCACACCGCCCGCTCGCGCAACGACCAGGTGCTAACCGCCATCCAGCTTTTTGTTAAAGACTACACGGAGCGGGTAGCAGCGAAGCTGCTGGCACTGGCAGAGGTGCTGCTGCAACAGGCCGAGGCGCATAAAACCGACCTGCTGCCAGGCTACACGCACTTCCAGGCAGCAATGCCGAGCAGCTTCGGCCTGTGGTTTTCGGCCTATGCCGAGCATTTGCTGCTGGACTTGCATTTGTTTGAGGCCGCGCACGCGGTGGCCGACCAAAACCCGCTGGGCTCGGGCGCGGGCTTTGGTAGCAGCTTTCCCATTGACCGCGAAATGACTACCCGGGAAATGGGTTTTGGCAGCGTGGCTGTGAGTGCGGTGGGCGCCCAGATGCTGCGCGGCAAAACCGAGAAAACGCTGGCCTTTGCCATTGCCGGCGCGGCGGGCACCCTGGGCAAGCTGGCCTACGACTTGGTGCTCTACAATAGCCAGGACCTGGGCTTTGTGACGCTGCCGAAGGAGTTTACCACGGGCTCCAGCATCATGCCGCACAAGAAAAACCCCGATGTGTTTGAGCTGGTGCGGGCCCACGCCAACCGCCTGCAGGCGCTGCCCAACGACATTATACTGGCCACCAGCAACCTGCCCAGCGGTTACCACCGTGACTTTCAACTGCTGAAAGAGCTACTGTTTGGGCCTATGATGCAGTTTGCGGACCTGCTCGATATTTTACTCTTTGCGCTGCCCGAAATCAAGATTAAGCCCGACGTGATAGCGCAGGGCAAATACGACCCCATTTTTTCGGTTGAAAACATCAATCAGCTAATTATTGCCGGCGTGCCGTTTCGGGATGCGTACCAGCAGGTGGGGCGGGCCGTGGAAGACGGCAGCTACGAGCCGCACCGCGAGTTTCAGACCACGCACCTGGGCAGCATCCACAACCTGGGGCTGGTCGAAATCGCAGATAAAGTGCAACGGTGGAGGGAGGGAAGCCGCCTGTTTGCACGAGCCGCGCACTAGCGCGCACCCGGAGCCGGTCGTGAGATTCGGGCTTGCGTATGGGACTTGCTAGCGCCACACCAGCACCACGGTACCGGCCAAAATAAGCCCGGCGCCAACGGCCCCGCGCACCGAAATGGTTTCGCCCAGGAACACGACTGCCAAAATCAGGGCCAGCGCTACGCTCAGCTTGTCTACCGGAGCTACCTGGCTCACGGGCCCCAGCTGCAGGGCCCGGAAGTAGCACAGCCACGAGGCACCGGTGGCCAGGCCCGACAGCACCAGGAAAACCCAGGTGCGCCCCGACAGGTCCGACAGACCGGTCGTGGCTCCGCGTGCCAGGGCTATGGCCCAGGCCAGCAGCAAAATGACCACCGTGCGAATGGCCGTGGCCAAATCGGAGTCGACCCCTCGGATACCGATTTTTGCGAAAATGGCCGTGAGGGCCGCAAACAATGCCGACAAGAGGGCGTATGGAATCCAGGAAGCCATGGCGGGATGCATTCAGGTTTGGAGAGCCGGGCGGGCAACCCGCTGAGCCGAAGTACGGACCTGCGCTCAAAACCGCCGCTTGTCGCCCGTAATTGGGCCAGCGCGGAGCCATCCTGCGCTTTTAGCTGTTACCTTTTCACCTATGCCCGAATCAGCCGTTCCCTACCGCCGCCCCGACCTGCTGCGTCTTGATTACGATACCTACCGAGCCCTGCCCGCCATTGCGAATTCGGACCTGTCGCGCCTGCGCGATGCGCTCGACGGGCGGCCCCCGCGGCCCCAAACCAGCTCCAACGAGGGTGCCCTGAGCTTTGGGACGGCGTTTCATACCGCCCTGCTCGAACCGGCCGACTACGTGCCCGGCCTGCCCGGCCTCAACGATACGCTGGTGTGGTGGCTGGTGGAAGGCGTGAAGCTAGATGCCCGCCTGGCGGAACTGCTGGCGCTGGGGCAGCCGGAAACCAGCGTGGTGTTCAACGAGCCCGACACCGGCACGCTCTGTAAGCTGCGCGCCGACCTCATCGTGGACCATGCCGACCAGCCGTTCACCATCGTTGACTTCAAGACCACTATGGCCCGCGACGCCGACCATTTCCTCTGGCAATGCTCGGCCTACGACTATGACCGGCAGGCCGCTTTCTACACTGATGCGCTGCGCGCGGAGCGGTTTCTGTTGGTTGGCGTGCAAAAGGTGGAGCCCTTCGGCGTGTTTACCATTGAAGTGAGCGAGCAAATGCTGACCGAAGGCCGCCAGAAATACCAGCGCCTGTTGCGCTTGCTCAAGGCCCCCGCCACCGCGCCGGCCTACCGAGCCGAAGCCGTGCAGGCGGCCGTGGATGCCCTAGGGCTGAGCCCGGAAGAATAGCCCGGACTGAGCAAGACGATAAGAACTGACAAGGCCTCTCCTGACAACCGGAGAGGCTTTTTAAGGAATAAATTTATACTTACTGATTAGTAAGTAAGTTGTATATTTGCCCCCGTATG
>JAYSZD010000600.1:0-3613 GCA_043738185.1 Hymenobacter sp.
CCAGCGCCCAGGTGGCATCTGAAATTTCGTGACGACGCATAAATAAGTACTGGTATCAAACAACCATACATTTGATTCTTTATTGTCCTCACGCCCTAGTACTCTGGCGATAGCCGTAGCGCTGGTTATCCAGCAAGAATGCTTTGGTGTAAGGCGTGAGGCTGTGCTCGAACCGGGCGTTCAGGTCGAGACGCCAGAGCTTGACGCCGATGCCCGCCTGGGCGGCCAGCTGCACCCGCTCCACGCTGCCGTTGAGGCCAGCAGCCAGCTCGCCGGAGCGCGTGTCGGGGCTGCCGGAGCGTTCGTGTAGGTTGACCACCACCACGGGGCCCGCCAGCAAGTAGGCGTTTTGCCCGAAGCGCCAGCCGGCCAGCGGGGCCGCTTCCAGGCGCCGCAACCGGTGTTTGAAGGTGGAGATGTTGTCATCGCCCGGAGAGTCGGGCCGCTGACGGAAGCCAACGCTGATATCCTGGCCCAACACAGATGAGTAGGCCAGCTCGGGCTGCACAAAAAAGCGCCCGGCGCCCACTCCTACCCGCGCGTAGGCGCTGAACCGGTTGCCCGTGTCGTCCAGCCGCGAGCCATCGGTATCGGTACGCAGCGTGAATTCGGCCGCACTGATGCGGGACTGCCGCACCCAGGTTTGGGCGACGTTGAAACTGGCGGCCACGCCTACAGCCTCCAGGCGCTGGGCGGCGGCGCGGCTGCCACCAAACAGCGTCAGTCCGAGTGCCAGAGCTGCCGTTTGGCCCGCGAAGAAATGGCGCCGGGCTGGCCGCCGCGATACATTTTGGGGAGAAGAATTCGACATGAGTTGAGAAGGGAAAATCGGGGTATGAATCAAATTACGCGGCGGGTATCAGGGCCAACCCGTTCACTGGCCCAAGGCCAGCCCAATGCGCAGCAGAGCCACCAGATGCACCACGATGTAGCTCGGACTTTCCAAGTCGTTCACCCGGTTTGTCACTTGAAATGGCACCCCTACATTGAAATCGATGAAGCCGTAGCGGCCCAGCCGGCGCTGCAGGCCGTAGAGCACGGCCGCGTTGAGGCGCGTTGCGGGCCCGCCCTCGGCGTAGCTAAAAAAGGGGGTTTCCCGCGCTTGCTATTATCTGGATTTGCCGCAAAGTGGCGGCCGGGGCGCGAAAGGTTGGTTGGGCGGCGAAAGATTTTTTTTGCGGGGATTGGCGCAGCTCCAGCAGCAAATTCCGTAACCTCGCGTTTCGGCCCGGAAGCCGCGCATTCATCCGACCGGCAGCATATCCCTCCAATCGTACCTTTGCTCCTTATTATGGAAAGCAAACGACAACAAAAAATGGCCAGCCTGCTGCAACAGGAGCTGGCCCAGGTGCTACAGCGCGACTTACCGCACCTTTTCGGCGGCAGCATGGCCCCGAGCATCAGCCTGGTGAAGGTGACGCCCGACCTGGGCCAGGCCCGCGTATACCTGAGCCTGCTGCTGGGCAACGACGCCAACGAGCGGCTCGAAATCGTGCGCGACAACGCCAAAGCCATTCGCCAGGCGCTGGCCAAACGCATCCGCCAAACGGCCCGCGTGGTGCCCGAGCTCATCTTTTTTCACGACGACAGCGCCGCCTACGCCGCCCACATGGACCAGGTGCTCGGCACGCTCGCCATTCCGCCCGCGCCCCAGGACGAACCCAGCGCCGACGAGGAAAAACCCGCCCGCCCGCGCCTGTTTAAAGGGGAATGAGCGAATGGGTGAATGAGTGAATGACTGCTAACTGGTCGTGCGCTCGTTTGCCCAGTCAGCAGCCATTCACCCATTCACCCATTCGCTCATTCACCGCATTGTACTACGACCCGATTAAGAAGACGCTCGGCCAGGTTTTCAACCGCACGCCGTGGCTGCGCCGCCTGTTTTATCACCTGCTCGATTTGCTGCTGCTGCGCACCTGGCACGTGCACCGGGAGCTGCGCCACTGGGCCAAAGGCCGCATCCAGGAGCCACTGAATATCCTCGACGCGGGCTCCGGCTACGGGCAGTACACCTACTGGCTAAGCGGCCTGAGCGCCGAATGGAACATTCTGGCCGTGGACGTGAAAGACGACCAGGTGGCCGACTCCAACCAGTTTTTCCGGCAAATCGGGCGGCGCAACGTGCAGTTTGCGGTCCAGGATTTGGTCCTTTATCAGGAGCCCAACTCCTTCGATTTGGCCTTGTCGGTAGATGTAATGGAGCACATTCTGGAAGACGTGGAGGTATTCCGCAACATCCACGCCTCGCTGAAAGACGGCGGCATGCTGCTTATTTCCACGCCCAGCGACCAGGGCGGCTCCGACGTGCACGACGACGGCGAAACCAGCTTCATCGAAGAGCACGTGCGCGACGGCTACAACATCCGCGAAATCCAGCAGAAGCTCAGCACGGCCGGTTTCGAGCGCATCGAAGCCCGCTACGCCTACGGCGAGCCGGGCCAGATTTCATGGCGCCTGAGCATGAAGTACCCGATTCTGATGCTCGGCAAGTCGCGCCTGTTTTTCCTGGTGCTGCCCTTCTACTATTTGCTCACGTTTCCGTTCTGCCTGCTGCTCAACTGGCTCGATGCCCGCACCATGCACGACTCGGGCACCGGCCTCATTGTGAAGGCCTGGAAGTAGAAATGGCTTTTCCGGGACCGGCAGCGTACCTTGCCCAACCAAGTAACCCTTTTTGCCTTGTGGCTGAAAACCCTGACATTATTCGTCTGACTGAGCTGCTCATCGGCCGGCAGGACCAGCAGCAGCAGCAGCTTGAGCTGCTGGCTGCCCGGCTCGACCGCACCAATGAAGTGCTGGCTCATCAGGTGCGGCAAACCGATTTGCTGGTGGCCCAAGCCGCCAAAACCGACACTGTAGTAGAAGTTTTTGGCCAGGTGCAGCAGAAACTGATTAATCAACTGGAATTAATCTATGCCGAGCAGCAGCGCTTCAATCAAAAACAAGAAGGCGTCAATCAAAGACAGGAAGGCTTCAACGAGCGCCAGGAAAAATTTAACGAGCGCCAGGAAAAATTCAATGAGCGCCAGGACCAGTTCAACATCATTTTTCTGGATGAGCTGCGAGGCGTTAAAAAAGAATTAAAGACTTTGGTTGACGTGGTGCTAACGCGCCACGAGGAACGGCTCAAACGCCTGGAAGATTTCATGGATGGCTTTCTGCGGAAGGCTGGTTAACTGCTGCTGTTTTTGAACGTCCCCCTCCTCATTGCCCGGCGCTATTTCCGTTCCAAGAACAAGCGCAACATCATCACCATCATCTCCAACATTTCGATGATTGGGGTGGCGGTGGGCACAGCTGCGCTCATTATCGTGCTCTCGGTGTTCAACGGGCTGGAAGACCTGGTGCGCACGCTCTACGGCAAATCGGACCCGAATCTGGTTATTTCCGCCACCAAAGGCAAGGCCTTTGACGTGGACCGCACCTTTCTGATGAAGCTGGAACGGACGCCCGGCGTGGCCCTGGTCACCGAAGTAATCGAGGACAACGCCCTACTGCAATACCACGACCGCCAAATGGTGGTGAAACTGCGCGGCCTGAGCGACAACTATTTCGGCCAGAGTCAGATTGACGCCAATATTAAAGAAGGCGACCACCGCCTGCGCCGCGATAG
>JAYSZD010000601.1:0-1486 GCA_043738185.1 Hymenobacter sp.
TGTCAGCAGCCGGGGCAGGATGAGGATGGTATTGGCAAAGCCAATGGCCAACCCGACGTAAGAAATCAGGGTGTTGCGGATGCCCTGGCGCTGAACGATGCCCAAAAGAGTGGGGGACTGAAGGAGTGAGGAATTGGGCTAGGACTTGACTTGCTGCTGGATTTCGCGGCCGGTGAGAAACGCCGCCTTTCGCTGTTGCAGGTAGCCCATCAGCTCGGCGAATTGGTGGGGGCCGGTGGCAGTGTTGGCGGGGTCGAAATGTTCGTTGTGCCAGAGTAGGGTGGCCACGCCGCCAAACTTTTCCACTTCAGCCAGCATGGGGCGCAACGCGGGCAATATGGCATCGGGCGCCAGCTGCAGGTAGTTCGGATGATGCAGCGTGGCATCCATCACGTTGAGCGGGATTTCAAGAAAACCATGCCCAACACCGGTTTGAAAATTGAAGGGATAGAACGGGTGGCAATAGGAATTGCGGAACCCGAAATGTTCGGCAAAACCCAGACTGGTATCGTAGCAAATGCCCAATTCCAGGGCGGCGTCCAACACGCCCGGCGTGCGGCGCGGCTCCCAGCTCAGGTAGTGAAAGCGGTTGCCGGTGGCTTCGCGCCTGTCCAGATTTTCCCAATCTGCCCGTAACAAATCGAAACCAGCAGCCGTGCCGATGCAGCCGTGTAGGGCCAGCTCGCAGCCCTGGGCCGCCAGGGCTTGCAGCCTGCGCCTGAGTCGCGGGGTTAGCTTGTAATCAGCATTGCGAACCCCGGTGGGGCTGGTTTGGTGGTGGGGTAAGATGAAAAATGTTGATTTGGCACCGTAGGCGGCCGTGGCGGCAGCCACGCTGGCCAAGTTGTCCCAGGCATCGGGTTGGGTGAAGTGGCGCCACACTTGCCGGGCGAACCCCGCGTATTGGCCCCGTTGCAGAGCCGCTTTGGCCGGGGCTTTCCAGCCGCTCCGCAGGTTGTCGATATCGTGCGTGACGAAGGCCGCGAAAGGCGCGCCGGCCCGCCAAATTCTGGGGTGCAGGACCTGGCCGGTGACGTGCTCCACGGCTTCTTTCAGCACCTCAAAGTAATAGTTGACCGCGGGCAGCGCTACAAAGCCGTACTGCTTTTGCACGCTGGCGGCGTAGGGAAACCGCCCGTGCTGGTCGCGTGCGTCCGAGAAATACTCCTGCCAGCCGCTCAGCAGATAAAACGCCGCCGAGATAATATCAACGCCAATGCTGGCCGCGCCGGTTAATTTTTCCAGGAGTACGGCTTCCGGCTGGGTGTCGAAGAAGAAAGGCACCAACTGGCCGGCCCACTCGCGGAAATTGGGCGCGGGCGGGTAGGGTACTTGCTGCTGGAAAAATCCTGCGGCGCCATCCGTTATGGTAATGGCAGCGGCTCCGGAGTAGCCAATTTCCACGTCCGGCACGTTCTCATACGCCAGCCGGAAATGCCGCAGCACGTACGCCAGCCGCACTTCCCCGGAAACGGGCGCGGCAGCT
>JAYSZD010000602.1:0-3611 GCA_043738185.1 Hymenobacter sp.
TTGAGGTAGACGTAGTTCCAGATTTGATTTTCGAGGTACTCCGGGATGAAGCGGTAGTTCTTGAAAATCGTGTCGTCGGGCTGGAACGTGACCAGCGTGCCGTTGCGCTGGCTGGTTTTCTGGGGCTTGAGGTCACTCACAAGCTTGCCCTGGGCAAACTCGGCGGCTTTCATCACGCCTTCGCGCACGCTTTGCACGAGGAAGTAGCCGCTGAGGGCATTCACGGCCTTGGTGCCCACGCCGTTCAGACCCACGGACTTCTGGAAAACTTTGGAGTCGTACTTGCCGCCGGTGTTGATTTTGCTCACCACGTCCACCACCTTGCCCAGCGGGATGCCGCGGCCGTAGTCCCGCACCTGCACGCGGGAGTCCGAAATCTTAATATCGATGGTGCGGCCGTGGCCCATTACGTGTTCGTCGATGCAGTTATCGACCACTTCCTTCACCAGTACGTAGATGCCGTCGTCGTAAGCCGAACCGTCGCCCAGTTTGCCGATGTACATGCCGGGCCGTAGCCGGATGTGTTCGCGCCAGTCCAGGGAACGGATGCTGTCTTCGTTATAGCCGTGGTCGGCGGCTTTGACTTGTACTTCGTGGGCTTCCGTTTCGGGGGCGTCGTTCATGGGGCAACTGTTGTCCGGTTTTTTGGGTAAAATAACGTACAAAATAGCATCAGGGCAAGAAAAAATGCCAGCTCTTTTAGCACCAACTCACTAATTTATTTAGCTTCCAACACCGCCCTCCGGCCGCCGGTTCACTAAAATTGCGTCGGCCGGTTCTCTCCTCACTTCATCTATTCCCCTCCGCATGTTTCCTCCTCTAATCAATCGTGGCTCGCCGCGTTCCAATGTCTCCCAGCAAAGCGGAGCCCTGCCCGAAGCTAAACTGGCGCCGGTGGTGCACTACACATTTTTGCTCATTGGCCTGTCGCTGCTGGTCTTTGTGCTGCATAAGCTCGATGGGATTTTGCTGCCCCTGTTTTTCGCGGCGCTACTGTCCACGCTGTTGCTGCCGCTGGTGAGCAAGCTCGAATCGAAGAACTGGCCACGCCTATTAGCTATTATCACGGCGCTGCTGCTGTTAATTGGCGGCATTGCCGGGTTGATAGTGATATTTGGTAGTCAGATTCTGGATTTGCAGGCCGAGCTACCTCTGATTCAGAAAAAGCTGGTGGTGTTTTTTGACCAGGGCCAGCAGTGGCTGCACGACCGGTTCGGCATGCGAGTGATGAGCAAAGACGAGCTGATTACCTCCTCGCTCAGCACGGCCAAAAAGTCGGCCGGCGGGTTTCTGGGCAGCACGCTCAGCACCACGGCTGGGGTGCTGAGCGTGCTCACGCTGGTGCCCATCTACATTTTCTGCTTCCTGTACTACCGCGACCACATGCGGCAGTTCATGTTCCGTTTCGTGGCACCGGACAAGCGCACAGCCGTGCTGCATACGATGGACAACATTCAGAGCGTGATTCAGGCCTATATCACGGGCCTGCTCATGGTGATTGCGATTGTGGCGGTGCTCAACGGCATCGGGCTGCTGGTGCTAGGGGTGAAATTCGCCATCTTTTTTGCCATTTTCGCTTCGGTACTGGCGGTTATTCCCTACATCGGCATTCTGGTGGGCGCCACCATTCCGGCCCTGATTACGCTGGTCGAAACCGGTTCGCCCACCAAGGCGGCAGCCGTGGTGGGCGTCTTTTTGCTCGTGCAGTTTCTGGAGGGCAATTTCATTACACCCATGATAACGGGCTCCAAAGTGAGCATCAATCCCATGGCCGCCATCGTGGCGCTGATTTTGGGCGGCGAGCTGTGGGGCACGCCGGGCATGATACTGAGCATTCCGCTGGTGGCCGTGCTCAAGGTAGTCTTTGACTCGAACAAAACCACCGAGCCCTGGGGCTTTCTGCTGGGCGACGTTACGGACGGCGAGGATAGCAAGCAGGATACCTCCGGGGCTAAACCAAGCTTTTTGGGCAAGACCTGGCGCATGATAAAACGCATGTAGCCGAGTGCGTGGCCGGGTATTTTTTGCAACCCTGCGGCCCGCGCAGCAGTATAGATTGACAGACTTTTCTTTCCACTAAGATTTAAACAAACCACATGGCTACCACCAACGAAACCACTGCCGACGCTTATAATAACCTGGTCGAAATCAATAAGACCGGGGCCAAAGGCTACCAAGAAGCCGCCGAAGGTGTAACCAATCCTCAACTGAAAGCCGAGCTCAGCCGGTTTTCACAGCAGCGGGCTCAGTTTGCTTCCGAACTGACGCAGCATGCCAACAAAGAGGGCCTGAGCCCGGAGGCAACCGCAACCATTCAGGGCGCGCTCACCGATGCGGCCGCAACCGTGCACCGCGGCTGGATTAACCTGAAATCGGCCATCACCGGCCAGGACGATTCGGCTATTCTGGGCGAGTGCGAAACCGGCGACGCCATTGCACTCGAAGCTTACGAAAAAGCTCTGCAGGCCCCAAACCTGTCCGGCGAGGCCAAGAGCGTGCTGGAGCAGCAGCACAGCAAGGTGCTGGAGGCCAAAAACTGGGCTACTCAGCAAAAAGGCAGCATGGCTGGTTAATCAGCTTTTAGCTGGTAGCCGTTAGCTATTAGCTCTCTAACGATTAGCACTACTCGCCTGACGCGCAGCTCTTCGATAAGAAAAAAGGCAGCCTCATTGGGCTGCCTTTTTTTGTGCAACCTTCTGCCTGGCTAAGTTTGTTAGCTAGCTATTCTGTATGGAATGGCTGATAGCTAAGATTCCAATTTTTGACCACCTTCCCGGCCCCGCGATTTGTACGCCATTATTGACCTCGAAACCACCGGCGGGCAGCCCACCCAGGACCGCATTACCGAAATTGCCATTTACATCCACGACGGCGAGAAAATCGTGGATGAATACGCGACCCTGCTCAACCCCGGCCGGGCCATTCCGCCGTTTATCAGCCAGCTCACGGGCATCAGCAACGACATGGTGAGCGACGCGCCTAAGTTCCACGAAGTGGCGCGGAAGGTGGTGGAAATGACCGAAGGCTGCGTATTTGTGGCCCACAACGTACGGTTTGACTACTCGTTTCTGAAGAAGGAATTTGCCGACCTGGGCTACAATTACTCGCGCAAAACCCTGTGTACCGTGCGCCTGAGCCGCTCGCTCATTCCCGGCCAGCCCAGCTACAGCCTGGGCAAGCTGTGCCAGAACATTGGTATTCCGCTCGAAAACCGCCACCGCGCTGCCGGCGACGCCCACGCCACGGCGATACTCTTTGGCCGGCTCCTCAAAATCACGACTGAGAGCGATAATCTGCCCCACGGCCAGGATACCAGCCACACCCTGGCCCGCGTCGACGCCCTGGCCCCGGCCGGCCGCCGGCCCGATGGCACCAAGGTGCCCACAGCCAAGCGTGTGGCAGCGGTGCAGTCGGCTATTAAGGAGGCGCTGATGCCGCCGCTGGTGTCGGCGGCCCTAGTGGCCAGCCTGCCGCAGGCCACGGGCGTGTACTACTTCCACAACGAGGCCGGCAAGGTGATTTACGTGGGCAAGAGCATCAACATCTACAAGCGCATTCAGCAGCACTTTGCCGTGGATGTAAAGTCGCGCAAAAGCCTGGAATTCAAGAAC
>JAYSZD010000603.1:0-1484 GCA_043738185.1 Hymenobacter sp.
GTAGCTTGCGGGGATGAGCAGTTCAACAGGTTTTGGCAACGCGCAGCAGTGGGCGCGCACGCATTTTGAGTGTGTGTCGCTCGGCGACGTGCGCCGCAGTCGGCGGGTGTGCACGCTGGCGGCGGGCTGGGTGCGTGAGCCTGGCGCCAGTATTCCGCGGCTGAGCCAGGGGTAGGCCTACGCCGGCAAGGCCGCCTACCAGCTGCTGGGCTACGCGCAGGTCACCCCCGATGCGCTGCAAGTCCAACAATGTTAAACGGTTACGCAGCAACTTCAAGCCCCCGGCACGTACCTGCTGGTCGATGACACCACGGAGCTGAGCTGGCACGAAACGGCCGAGCGCCGGGCGGGCCTCGGGCCGGTCGGGCCGGGCAAGGCCACGAGCCAGGGCGTGCTGCTGCACTCGCTGGTGGCTGCCGCCTGGCCCGCGGCCGACCCGAACCCGGCGGCCAAACGCCCCGCCTTGCCGCTGCTGGGCCTGCTCGAGCAGCAGTATCACTTGCGCCAGCCCGTGCCCGCCGCCGAAAAGGCGCACCTGCACGGCGGCTCGTGTTCCCGCCAGGGCCGGACCCGCGAATCGGCCCTGTGGGCCCAGAGCCTGCGGGCGGTCGGCAGTCCGCTGGCGGGCACGCGCTGGGTGGTGGTGGCCGAGCGCGGGGCCGACATTTAGGAGCACCTGCAGCAGTGCTAGGCCAAGGGCCTGGGTTTCGTGGTGCGGGCGGCCCAGAACCGGGCCCTGGTGGCTTGGGGCAGCCAAAACGCCGGCCAGCCGCTTCTTCGAGTCAGCGCGGGCTCAGCCCAGCGCCGGCACGTTTGTGCTGGCCCTGCGCGGGCGGCCCCGCTAGCCGGCCCGCAAGGTGGTATTGCAGGTAAGTTTCACCCCGGCCTTGGCCCTGCGGGCCCCGCAGCGGCCGGGCGGGGCCACCGGCAAGGGCGAACCGGTGCCCGTCGGCTTGGTGCGGGTCTGGGAAGAACGGGGCCCGGCCGCAACGGTGCCCGGCCCGGAGTGGCTGCTGCTCGGCGACCAGCCCGTCACGGACTTCGCCCAGGCCCTGTTCTGCGCCCGTCAGTACACCAGCCGCTGGCTGATTGAGGACTTCCACAAGGCCCTCAAAACGGGGCTGGGGGCCGAAAAGCTGCAGCTGCAAACTGCGGCCCGGCTCTTCGCCGCCGTGGCCCTGCTCAGCGTAGTGGCCCTGGCCCTGGTGGACCTGCGCGAGAAAGGTCGGCTGGAACCGGATGCTCCTGCCCAATCCTTCGGACTGATGGACAACGAGTTGCGGGTGCTGCGCCACCAGCGCCGACGTCCGCTGACCACGGTGCGTGAGGTGTACCTAGCCCTAGCCGCGCTCGGCGGCCATCCAGGCCGCAAAGGCGACGGGCCGTCCGGCTGGCAAACCCTCTGGCTCGGCCGCCGGAGCCTGCGCTTGCTCGTCGAAGGCGTGCACATGGCCGCACAATTGCTTGATGACTAACGCACAAAA
>JAYSZD010000604.1:0-1481 GCA_043738185.1 Hymenobacter sp.
CCGCCTGGAGCTGCTGCGTGATTTTGCCCGGCGGCACCGCTGCCTGGTGGTGCTCAAAGGGGCCTACACCTGCCTGGCCACGCCCGGCGGCGAGCTGCACTTCAACAGCACCGGCAACCCCGGCATGGCCACCGGCGGCAGCGGCGACGTGCTCACCGGCCTGCTCCTGGCCCTGCGGGCCGATGCCCGGCGCCTACCCTTCGAGGCCGTGCGGCTGGCCGTGTACGCCCACGGCCAGGCCGGCGACCTGGCCGCCCACGAAACCGGCGAAGCCGGGCTGGTGGCCGGCGACATCGTGCGCCACCTTGGCCCGGCGCTGCGCCAGTGCAGCCAACAGTTTCAAAACACGAAGTAGGCGGCGGCCTGCACCAGCAGCAGGCCATCGGTAAGCAGGGCGTAGAAATAGTCGCCGCGGGTTTCTTCGGCGGCGCTCACCACGCTGGCGGTGAGGGCGCCGGGCAGCAGCACGGCCAGCGGCGGGGCACCCCGCACCAGGCCCAACACCACCGAGGCCAGCAGGAACCCCAGGGCCAGCCGTCGGGCTCCGGCCACGCCCAGCACACCGGGAAAAGTGCGGGTGCCCGCCCGCCGGTCGCGCCCGTAATCCCGGACGTCGAACACGATGGTGATGACCATTATCAGGCAGAAGCGCTGGCCAAATAGCCCGGCAACCTCGGCCACGGGATGACGCAATAGCAGCACCGGTAAGCCCACGGTCACGGCCGTCCACACCAGGGCAATGAGGAAGCCTTTGAGGAGCGGGATTTCGCGCAGGGCCCGGCGCCGCCCCTGCCACGGCCACAGCGGCCACGAATACAGCAGCGCCAGCGCCACCAGCGGCGCCAGCCCCGGCCAGTAGCGCCACCAGCCATCCACGAAAAAGAAGAAGCCCGCTGCCCCCGCCGCCCCGGCCGCCAGCCCCAGCAGAAGCGGGCGGTGGCGCTGCTGCCAGGCCTTGCGGGCCGAAGTACCAGCCGGCTCGCGGTGCTTGAAAGGCAGCGCAGCATCGAGGTTGTAGACGAGCAGCGTGGCCACAAACACCAGCGCCACCAGCCGGTACCCGGCACTGCTGATGGCCGGCCACTGGTGCAGGGTGGCGGCCGTCTGGGCCGCCGCTGCCGCTGCCAGCCACGCGCTGCTGTAGAGCACGGCATCGAGCACGCGGCCCAGCGGGTGGCGGGTAGCAACAGAACGAGCAGGCAGGTGCAGATTGGCCACGGGCAAAATTAGCGCCGCCGGCCGCAGTAGCGGTTGGGTTCGGCAGGCCGGGGCCGCGCAGCGTTGATGCGTTCTGGTTTTGGCGCCCTGCATGTACGCCTCAATGGGCCGCGTAGCCCACCACGCCCGGCAGCACCACCAACCACCTGGCTTACAGCGGTTCCTCGGTCTGTGTACACTTTTGAAAGAATTTAAAAGCGCAGTCAAAAGCTGCTGTTACGCAGCAACTCGTTGGCGCGCGTCTCTGACGCGCTGCCGACTGG
>JAYSZD010000605.1:0-1481 GCA_043738185.1 Hymenobacter sp.
ATGAAGAGGACCGAATGGCCCAGGGCTGCCAGGCGGTGCGCAACCCCCAGCGCGGAAGTGGTCTTGCCCTGGCCGCCTTTGTTGTTCGCAAACGTGATAATCTGCATGGGTTACGGGATGAGTACGGGGCAAATGTAGCGGCTCCTGCCCATACGGCAATACGTATTGTCAACAAATTGTACGGGTGATAATACAGTAATACAACAAGCGAGCTTGTTGTATTACTGTACAGGCAACAATACGGTAATACAACAAAGCTGCTTTCCGGCAAGTTAGCTTGTTGTATTTATGATTTGTTGACCATATGTATTGCTGTACGTATATCAGCATAACTTGGATTTGTAATCGTGGGTGAGGGCCTTTACGGGCAGCTATTCGGGTTAAGTAAATCAAAACGCTAACTGGAACTATCGTAGTTAGGGGTTCCCATCAGCGGGTGTCTCCAGATTGTTCGTTACCACCAATTCTTTACAAGCTCATGAGCGACTCGTCGGGCATTGCGCCCATCCACATCCAGCAGGCGAAAGCCGCCCTGCGCGAGGCCGGCATTCCGGTGGCGATAGGTCAGCAGGCGCTGGACCTGGCCACCGTGTTCTACCACGCCACCCCCCAGGTCAGCCACACGGACGCGATGCGCCGGGAGCGCAACCGGATTCAGGACGAGCTGGAAACCGTCAGCAGCCAGCTGCAGCAGCAGCGCCGGAAGACCCAGCGGCTGGAACAGGAGTTAGCGACCGCGCTGGCAGCGCCGAGACTTCACCAGAACAAGGCGTACCGGCTGCGCAAGCAACTGCGGGCGATACTGACCGTGCTCGAACACCCCCAGGCCAAAGAGACGACCAAACTCAAAAGCATTGCCCGGTTGGTAGCAGTCGCGCTGAGCGGGCAGGCCGGCGAGGCAGAACTCCTTCCGTAGGTGTTTTTATTTCCCGACGCTCTCAACGAACGGCCCCTTTGTAAGGCTTTACGAGCAACCGCGCAGGGTACTGCTCGCACGAGCGGCTCTGCCGGCAGGGATGCCTGTCCGACGCTCGCAGCAGGCGCAGGTTATGGAGTAAAAAGGCAGCGCGGAAAAGGGCAGTGTCCTGACAGTACAGTTCCGGCCTGCGGCTGCTCAAGGGTGTGCTTAGGAACGGAACAAATGAAGAGTGGGCTGGCCAAGAGTGGGGCAAATGGGCGTTGTGGCCCCCGGCGCCAGGCCAGCCCCCCGGAAAATGACAACTCCCCACAACTTAAAGCACTCGACTCAGAGCACCGCTCGAACCGTGCCTTGGTTGGGCTCCACGCCGCCGGGCCGCCCTCGTTTAGACAGTGGTCATTGGCTCCAGCACCGAAGGATTATTGTCGGCATCCACGTAGCTGACTTTGGTGGGGTCGAAAGCAGCCAGCGCCTGCTCCACCCAGTGCTCATCGACCGTGTCCTGGTACATGAGCAGGTGCACGGTGGCGGTCTGGTCGGGATTGAGGCGCAGCAGCCGGCC
>JAYSZD010000606.1:0-3599 GCA_043738185.1 Hymenobacter sp.
ATGGGCCGTGGCCCCGGTTCAAACCGTGACCGGGCGCATGGTTGACGAAAAAGGACAGGGCATGCCGGGCGTGACGGTGCTCGAAAAAGGCACTTCCAATGGCATTACCACGTCGGCCGACGGCAATTACTCGCTCAGGGTGGGCGACAATGCCACGCTCACGTTCTCCTTCGTCGGCTATTCGAGCCAGGAGGTGGCCGTGGGCGGGCGCAGTGAAATCAACGTTTCCCTGGCGCTCGATTCCAAGCAGCTCAGCGACGTGGTGGTGGTGGGTTACCTCACCCAGAAGCGCGAAGACGTGACCGGCGCGGTGACTAGCGTCAGTACCCAGGAGATACGCCGCGCCCCGGTGGCTTCTGTGGGGGAGGCCATTCAGGACCGGATGCCGGGCGTGAGGGTGACCAACTCCGGCGCGCCGGACCAGGCCCCGGTTATCAATATCCGCGGGCTGGGCACCATTGCCAGCGGCAGCGGCCCGCCGCTCTACGTCATTGATGGCCTATGGGTGCAGAATGCCGGCGGGCAGCGCGATTTGAATCCCTCCGATGTGGAGTCGATACAGGTGCTGAAGGACGCCGCCTCGCTGGCCCCCTACGGCGCTTCGAGCGCCAACGGGGTGGTTATTATCACCACCAAAAAGGGAAAAGTGGGCGTGCCCGCCATCTTGTTCAGCGCCAACGGCGGGGTTCAGAATCTGACCAACTCCCTGGACCTGACCAACGCCGCCCAGTGGGCCGCCCTTAATAACCAGGCCTACGACAACGCCGGGGCGGCGCGCCAGCCCTTCGCGGTCAACCCGCCGGCCGGCGTCGACACCGACTGGCAGAAAGAGTTTTTCAAGCAAGGCTCGGTGCAGGACTACAACCTGGGCTTTTCGGGCGGCGGCCCCAACTCCACCTTCAACGTGTCGGGCGGCTACTTCAAGCAGGAAGGCACGGTGCAGGGGCCGAAGTTTGACCGCTACAGCTTCCGGGTGAATACCGGTTTCAACCGCGGCCGGTTTCGCGTGGGCCTGAACGCCCTGCTCACGCGCACCAACCAAACCCGCGTGAACGGCCTGCCTTTCATCGACGTTTTGCGCATGCTGCCCGTGATTCCGGTGAGGGACGCGGCCACGCACGGCGGCTTCGGCATCGGCAGCAACAACGCCAACACCTTCGGTACGAACCCTATTGCCCTGCAAAGCCTGCTCAACGATACCGGCGTGTCGAACCGCCTGCAGGGCAACGTTTATGGCGAGGTTTCCATCTTCGACTTTCTGCGCTACCGCCTGAACCTGGCCACCGAGTACCACGGCTTCCGCGACCAGCAGCAGCGGCAGTTTGGCGTGTGGCGCCGCAACGACCCTACCCGGCCCTCGTCTTTCGGCGACACCCAGGGCACGGAGGTGTTCGGCATGGCCGAAAACACCCTCACCTTCGACAAAAGCTTCGGTGAGCACAACCTGACCGCGGTGGCCGGCTACAGCCAGCAGCGCACCCGCCAGGAAATAACGCGGGGCGTAAAATTCGAGTACGGCCGCGGCCCCGTCTACTACTGGGCCCTAGACGCGGGCAGCGAGACGCCGCAGGTGGCGGGCTCGTCGTTCACGCACACCAAGGAGTCGTTTTTCGGGCAGCTCACCTATGACTACGACCAGCGCTACCTGCTCACGGCGGCGTACCGGCGCGATGGCTCGTCGCGCTTCCGGGCCGACAACCGCTACGGCAATTTTGGGGCTGCTTCGGTGGGCTGGCGCGTGTCGAAGGAGAAGTTTTTTGAAGGCATCACCGCCGTGTCCGACCTCAAGCTGCGCGCTTCCTACGGGCAGCTGGGCAACGACCTGATTGGCGGGGCTTACGGCGGCTCGTACCGCTACCAGGGATTCATCAACACCAACGCCAACTACGTGCTGGGCGGGGCCGTGCAGAACGGCGCCCTTCAGACGCAGTTTGCCAGCCCGGACATCCGCTGGGAAACCCGCCGCACCACCAACGTGGGCTTCGACGCCGGCTTCCTGGAAAACCGGCTGACGCTGTCGGCCGATTACTACGTGTCGCAAAACATCGACGCGCTTATTGCCCCCGACCTGCCGGTGTTTTTCGGCAACGCCGGCAGCAACCCGTTCCGCAACCTGGGCAAGCTCGAAAACAAGGGCTTTGAGCTGCAACTGGGCTATAATGACAGCCGCGGCCCGTTCCGCTACGGCGCCTCGGCCAACCTGACCACCATCGCCAACAAAGTGCTGGACCTGGGCAATGCCGGCAACGACCCCAGCGGCACCCCCAACTTTTTCCTCGGCGGCCCCGGTCCCATCACCCGCACCGAAGTGGGTCAGGAAATTGGCTCGTTCTTCCTCTACGAATTCGACGGCATCTATCAGAGCGGCGACACCGGCATCCCAGCGGGCCTGAGCGCCGGCGATGTGCGCTACAAAGACAACAACGGCAACGGCCGCTTCGACGAAGGCGACCGCAAGCACGTGGGTAACGTGTTTCCTAATTACTCAGGCAAAAGTTAGCGTATAATCTGAGCCAACTCGCTTGAGTACGCACACCACTCGTTGGAGCAGGGTTTGGTCGGTTTGATAGTCTTCGGGGCGGACCCAGTAATGCTTGCAGCGGTGCCAGAGCAACTCAATTTCGTTGAGCTCGGGGCTGTAGGGCGGCAAAAAACAAGCTCATGCCCTTGGCCGCCCACTCGGCGTGGCAGGTACGGACGGCGTGGACCTGGTGAATCGAGGCGTTTTTATGCGCTTACTTTTGCTCGATTACTTGCCTATAAGACAACGCACTACTTCGTGACGGCGACCAACGGGGACCCGCTTTGCGTGGAAGTGGCTGGTAATTCGGCCGCAGCCGGCGCCGCGGTGCAGCAGTTCAACGACAACGGCAACGACGCCCAGCGCTTCGTCTTCGAGCTGCAGGCCGATGGGTCTTACAAGCTGCGCCACAAAGGCACCGACATGTACGTCCAGACCGTGGGACTGAGCTCGGCGGTATTTTCTGAATTGGAGCAGAACGTGTCGACCGACGACTTCGCGCAACGGTGGGTTATCACCGAAAATTCGGGTAGCATGGCCGACAATCCCAACCCGCCGGCCGGCTTGTACGAATTCAAGCAGAAGAAGTCCGTTGGACAGATGCCGTTCGAAATGTGCATGGAAGTACCCAGCGCCAACAACATATCGGGCCAGCGGCTGAAGCTGTTTGACGACAACGACTACGCGCGGGCCCAGCGCTTTCAACTTACCCTGATATCGACGCCGACCGCCACCAAAAACGCCAGCCAGTTGGTGCTCAAGACCCAGGCTTACCCCAATCCTTTTGGTCAGGGCGAGGCATTATCGGTTAGGGTAGAAGCCCTTAGCGGAGGCGCGGCCTCGATAAGCGTGATTGATGCGCTGGGCCACGTTGTGCACAGCCAGCAGGCCGCATTGAAAGCGGGTGCCAATACCGTCCGGCTCAACAATCCGGCCCTGGCAGCGGGCATGTACGTAGTACGCGTCAGCCAGGGCAATAACACCCAACAGATTCACGTGGCGCAGCAGTAAGGCATCACCATTCTTTGGACAAAAAAGGAGAAGCTGTGTTATAGCAGTCACCACTTTACAACAGAAA
>JAYSZD010000607.1:0-3598 GCA_043738185.1 Hymenobacter sp.
AAGGCCTCCCCGGCGCCACCCCGACCGTCGGCAATGCGGTAGGTGCCGGCCGAGTGCCAGGCCATGCGAATCATCTGCGGGCCATAGTTATTGTAGTCCGACGGCCACCAGTCGACTGAAGTAGTCAGGAAGGTTTTGATTTCCTGCTTCAACTCCTCTAAGTTGATGGCGTTGAACGCCTCGGCATAGTCGAAGTCGTCGCCGAGCGGGTTGGCCTGCGGGCCATTCTGGTGCAGCTGCTCTACTTTCAGCCGATTGGGGTACCAGTCGGAGAGGGCGGGCGGCGTGCCCAGCACGCCACCGATGCGGTCGCCGCCAAAGGGGCATTGGCCGCCCATCTCGAATGTTGTGGTGTCGGTTTTATCGTGACTCATGCTTTGCATTATGATTTTTCTAGAGTGGGTCTTATTAACCAAACGCGTGTTCTGGTTTAACTGTTTTACAATTCCACCACCGAAAATTTTGCTTCTGTATCGCCGGAAAGATATTTTTTCCTGTGAAGCTGTTTGAAAAGTCGCGTACGCTGTCATCCTGAGCGCAGCGAAGGACCTTATCACAGCTGAACGGTATTCGTTCGAGAAAATACCCGCGTGATAAGGTCCTTCGCTCCGCTCAGGATGATAAATGCGCAGAAAAGCCGACTTTCTAGACAGCTTCTGTGCCTGCGTCAGAATTTGAGAAAGGCCAAAACGCACTTTTGTCTGTTATGCTGGGGGCGCATCCGCCGCACTCGCCATCAATCAAAAAAGACGATGAAACCACCAGAACTAACGCCGCAGGACGTCGACCGCATTATCGAAATGGCCTGGGAAGACCGCACCCCATTCGAAGCCATCGAAGCGCAATTCGGCCTGCCCGAAGCCGAAGTAATCAAGCTGATGCGGCGGGAAATGAAGGCGTCTTCGTGGCGCATGTGGCGCGCCCGCGTGCAGGGCCGTGCCACCAAGCACCGCGTCAAAAGTGCCGTCGATGACGCCCGTTTCAAGTCCAAACTGCAGAAAAACATCACATTCAACAAGATTTCCAAGCGCCGGTAGCATTGTATCCTGAAGCTGTGCTTCGGCTCGTGCCAGCCCTTATCCGAGCCGATGCTAACGGGTTCGTTCGGCCGAAGCACAGCTTCGGGGTACGCGTTCTAAGCTAACGCAGGAAGCTTCTCAAAACCAAAACAGCCGGACCGCTCCAAAGGCAGTCCGGCTGTTTTGTTAGCAATAATGGCTTCTTACGCGTCGGCCGTCTCTTTTTCGGATTTGGTTTTCGGCTTCACATCCGGAATCATATTGTGGGGGTTAATCACAAACTTCTTCGCCACGCCGCTATCAAATTCGGCGTAGCCTTTCGGCGCGTCGTCGAGGCTGATGATTTCCACATTCACGGCTTTGGCAATCTGCACCTTGTCGTACAGAATGGCCTGCATGAGCTGACGGTTGTAGCTCATCACGGGCGTTTGGCCGGTGTGGAAGGAGTGGCTCTTGGCCCAGCCCAAACCGAAGCGGATGGACAGGTTGCCTTTCTGCGCCGACTCGTCCTTGGAGCCGGGGTCATCGGTCACGTACAGGCCGGGAATGCCGATGGAGCCGCCCGCCCGCGTGATTTCCATGAGCGAGTTGAGCACGGCAGCGGGCACTTCCTTTTTCGAATCGGTGCCGTGGCCGCTGGCCTCGAAGCCCACGCAGTCGATGGCGCAGTCGATTTCGGGTACGCCCAGAATCTGGGTGATTTGCTCGGTTAAAGTAGCGTCCAGCGTGAGGTCCACCGTTTCGCAGCCGAATGAGCGGGCGTGCGCCAGGCGCGCCTTGTTCATGTCGCCCACTATCACCAAGGCCGCGCCCAGCAGCTGCGCCGAAGCCGCTGCCGCCAGCCCAACCGGGCCCGCGCCGGCCACGTACACCGTGGTGCCGGGCCCCACGCCGGCCTTCACCGCGCCGTGGAAACCAGTCGGGAAAATGTCGCTCAGCATGGTCAGGTCGCGGATTTTCTCCATCGCCTGGTCCTTGTTCGGGAACTTCAGCAGGTTAAAGTCGGCGTAGGGCACCATCACGTACTCGGCTTGGCCGCCCACCCAGCCGCCCATGTCCACGTAGCCGTAGGCGCCACCGGCGCGGCCCTCGTTCACGGTCAGGCAAATACCGGTTTTCATCTCTTTGCAAGTGCGGCAGCGCCCGCAGGCCACGTTGAATGGTACCGACACCAAATCCCCTTTCTTAAGGAATTCCACGTCGGCTCCGGCTTCAATCACCTCACCCGTGATTTCGTGGCCCAGTACCAAGCCGGCCGGGGCGGTGGTCCGCCCGCGTACCATATGCTGGTCGGAGCCGCAGATGTTGGTGGAAACCACCTTCAGAATCACGCCGTGGGTAATTTTCTTGCCCTTGGGGTTTTTCAGCTCGGGGAAATCAATGCTCTGAACCTCGACTTTGCCGGGACTCAGGTAAACGACGCCTCTGTTGCTTGCCATGGGGATGGGGATAGGAAATGAGGTGGATAAGAAAGAACGTCATGCCCGGCATTGCCCGGCATGAGGTTTTCACTGCCCGCCAGAGCAGCTTACTTGCTTTCCAGAGCCTGCACGCCGGCTTCGGCCACGGCGTGGTCATCCTCTACAGTGCTGCCCGAAACGCCGATGGCGCCCATAACCAGCCCGCTGCGCCCCTTGATGGGGATGCCGCCTGGGAAGGTAATGAGGCCGCCGTTGGAGTGCTCAATGTTGAAGAGGGGACCGCCGGGCTGCGACAAACCGCCGATAGCACCGGTGGGCATGTCGAAAAAACGAGCCGTCTTGGCCTTTTTGATGGAAATGTCGAGCGAACCGAGCCAGGCGTCGTCCATGCGGATGAAGGCGACGAGGTTGGCCCCGGCATCTACCACGGCAATGTTCATCTTCACGTTCATGTCAACGGCTTTCTGGTGGGCGGCTTGCAGAGCCGACTGCGCTTGTTCTAAGGTGATTCCCATGAGATTGTTGGATTTGAAAGAAAAAGGGTTTCCTCTTACAACGGCTTTCGACCCGGCATGTTCAGTCTCAAGCATTATTTGCGCAGCTGCGGCCCCACTTTTCTGGCATGGGCTACCGGAGTATTTTGTGGGATGCTGGCCGCTAAATACTCCGCTTCACTCGCGGGTATTTACCCAAATGCTACGGGCGGGCTCAGCGCAATGCGCCACACTAGGGCCGCCAGCACGGCCAGTCCCACCAGGCCCCAGGCCACGTTGGTAGGGAGCGCACGCCGCACGGTTTCAGAGAACGTTTCATTTAAACAACCCGCCGCCATTGGCAGAAGTAGCACGCCCATTGCCAATAGATGCAGTACTTCCTGGATGGACAGGTAGGGCAGCTTGGCCACCGAAATAAACAGCCCGCCAACCACCCAGGGTACCATTAAGGTTGAAAACACCATCAGCTTGCGGTTGAAATGGCGCATCACCGTTCGCGAATCGTGGGCCTGGAGGAAGGCAACCGCCCCGAAATAGCCCAGCACCAGTTGAACCAGGCCAGCCAGGCCAGCTAAAATATAGTCGAGCACCCTGCCCATTTTGAACAGCCAATCCGGAACATAATAAAACCCCGATTGCGTGAACGAATCGGCCAGCAGCGCGC
>JAYSZD010000608.1:0-1479 GCA_043738185.1 Hymenobacter sp.
TCCAGACAGCGCGGGAACGCGGACTACAAAGTCCGCGCTACATCTTTTGTGCAGCCTCGCTGCGGTAGGCTTTGGTGCGGTAGGCGCCGGGCGAGAGGCCGGTTTGCTTGCGGAAGAAGCGGGTGAAATAGCCGGGGTCCACGAACCGCAGCTCGTAGGCAATTTCGGCCACCGAGAGCGAGGTGTATAAGAGGAAGTTGTGGGCCTTGCGAATGGTGTGGGCCTGCACAATCTGCTGAGCCGTTTTGCCCTTCACGGCCTGGCAGATGCGATTGAGGTGCACCTGGGTAATTTTGAGCTCCTGAGCAAATTCCGAGATTTTTTTCTCGAACGGGGCCGTGCGCGCAATGGCTTTCTGAAACTCACGGTAGTAGTGCAGGGCGCGGTTGGGGCTCTCCTGCTTGCGGCGGTTGTGGTGCAGCAGCCGGAATATCTTCACGAAAAGCAGCTTGAAGTAGCCATTCAAGGCCAGCTGCTTGCCGGGCAGCTCGGAATTGATTTCCTCGTGAATCTGCTGCTCCAGGGCCTGCAGGTCGGCAAAGGTCACTTCGGAGCTGAAGTCGGAGAGAATGTGTACGCTATTAAGCTCAACCAGCACGCCGGGCGTGGCTTGCAGAATGGTGTCGAGCAAGGCTTCGGAGAGCGTGAGGGTGCGGCCCTTCACCTGCGGGCTAAAGGTGAAGCCGTGCACGGTGTTGGCTGGAATGATGACCAGACAAGGCGTGACCAGCTCCACCATTTCCGGCGCCTCAAACGCGGCCCGGCCGGCTTCGAGAAAAAACAGCTGGAACAGGTTTTCGTGCAGGTGCGGCTTAAGGCCCCAGTCGGTAAGGCGCGGACGTGGCGCAATGAGCTGGCTCTGCAGGTAATCGTGCGAGAGGCGCGCTTTGCTATCGCCGTAAATACCATTGTAACTGGCGATGTTGGAAGTCATCGGGCGGGCGGTTGGTGCAGGGACAAAGCAAACCAAACGGCTCGCAGCGGTGGCGCTACGGCACCCCGGATGGGCTTGCTGCCGTTGCTTGGGGCCCTAAAACTAATCCAAAAATCGGCCAAGGTTTAATTTGTCCCGTTAAACTAGTGAATTGTTTCACTGCCAATGGGCCGTTTAATTCTACCTTTGCACCCTCACTCACTGGAATTCCCACCCAACACCACCACCGTCATGCAAGAACCTTCTTCCCTTGCCTCCGAATCCCCCAATCGTTTGCAGGCCCTGGGCTTTAACGAAACGGCTACTGTTCACCTCAATCTACCACCGGCCGCGCTCATCGAGCACGCCTTGCGCAACGGGGAGGGCCACCTTACCGACACTGGTGCCCTCATGGCTGACACCGGCAAATTCACCGGCCGCTCGCCCAAGGACCGGTTTGTGGTGAAGGACGCCAACACCGAAAACAGCGTGTGGTGGGGTGATATCAATATTCCTTTCGACGCCGACAAGTTTGACCAGCTGCACCAGAAAATGGTGGCTTACCT
>JAYSZD010000609.1:0-1479 GCA_043738185.1 Hymenobacter sp.
GATGCCCGAAAACGCCGAGCTCTATAACAAGTACAAGAAGCTGGCTGACGAAACGCCGGGCGTGCATTTCGTGGGCCGCCTCGCCACCTACAAGTACTATAATATGGACCAGGTAGTGGCGCAGGCCCTGACGCTTTACAAGAAGCTGACGGAAAAGGAAAACGCGTCCAAGCCGGTATTACCGATTATTTCGGGCAGCACTGCGCTGGTAGAGAAGCTGATAAGCCGTTCGCCGAAACAGGAGTAGCCGCAGCGTGGACGCTGGGAGTCCGCATCTCGCCGCGTAGCGGCGAATCGGGGACCGCAAACGCCCTGCAAGCCGTTGCAACGACCATTTGCCGCATGGCGGCAAGATGCGGATTCGCAGCGTCCACGCTACAGACTAGGCTCCGCCATTTTGGCGGGGCTTTTTGTTTTGGGACGGTTTTAGCGGAACGCTCCGTAAATTTGAGGTGCGCGCAGACGCATTTCGCTATAAAAACTACCTGATGTTTGACTTCCTAGGCAAGACCGTCGCCAAAATATTCGGCTCTAAGTCGGAGCGTGATTTAAAGGAAATCGTGCCCTACGTGGCGCTGATTAATGCCGAATATGCCAAACTGGCCGGCTTGACCGATGACCAGCTGCGCGAGCAGACCAATCTGGTGCGCGCCCGCATTGCCGAGCATCTTGCTGGCCTCGACGGACAGATTACTGGCTTGCATCAGCAAATCGACACGCAGCTGCAGTTGGACGTGGCCCAGAAAGAGGTATTATTCGAACAGATTGACGCGCTGGAAAAGCAGCGCAACAAGGACCTCGAAGCCGTGTTGCTGGAGGTGTTGCCGGCGGCCTTCGCCATTGTGAAGGAAACTGCCCGCCGCTACAAGGAAAACGGCCAGCTGGTGGTCACGGCCACCGATTATGACCGCGAATACGCCCGCCGCAAAGGCAACGTCACCATTCAGGGCGACCAGGCCACTTGGGCCAATAAGTGGCTCGCTGGTGGGGCCGAAATTACCTGGGACATGGTGCATTACGACGTGCAGCTGATTGGCGGCGTGGTGCTGCACCAAGGCAAAATCTCGGAAATGGCCACGGGCGAAGGCAAAACGCTGGTTTCGACCCTGCCGTCGTTCCTGAATGCCTTGTCGAAACGCGGTGTGCACTTGGTAACCGTCAACGACTACCTGGCCAAGCGCGACTCCGAATGGAACGCGCCGCTGTTCGAGTTCCACGGCATCACCGTGGACTGCATCGACAAGCACCAGCCCAACACGCCGGAACGCCGCGCCGCCTACCAGGCCGACATCACTTACGGCACCAACAACGAATTTGGCTTCGATTACCTGCGCGACAACATGGCGCGCGACCCCGAGGAGCTGGTGCAGCGCAAGCACCACTTCGCCATGGTCGACGAAGTGGACTCCGTGCTGATTGACGATGCGCGAACGCCGCTCATTATCTCCGGCCCGGTGCCCCGCGGCGACGTGCACGAGT